>NZ_JAUBQN010000014.1:0-126116 GCF_036701295.1 Microcoleus harperi Pol14_C6
ACAAATCATTTCGCTATCTTCTTACAATTTCATTCTTGAGGCTTTATTCTATGCAGCTTCATATTAAATTGGTATTAGTTGTTGGGGACACCTGAAATCGAGGCCGTATAAAGGCGGTGGATGCGGCCCCGACTCCGCTCTTGAAAGTGTTAGATCGCAAGCTGCCGCCAGAGATGTAAAGTTGAGTCAAATCTAGATACAATAATAGTTAGGATGCCTGGTTTAAAACAATCCATTGGCTGCTAATTTATCTGTACCGTCATGTTTTACGAACCGCCGCAACTTTAGGGTAAAATCAGAAACATTAAGCGGAGCACCAACAAATTTAATTCGACAATTTGGACTGGTTAGATATTCCTGAGAGAGCGCTTGGTTTATGATGGCGAACTTCCTTTGGCTGTGACACAAAAAGAAGCTATTGAGGCTGCCTTGCAACTGGCAAAACGTATCAAGAAAAAAGCTTTGCTGGAGATTGAATTAAAAGCTATAGGCACTGAACTCTATGTCAAATTGGTTGATTTAGAACTCGTTAACGGTGATAACGGATACTATGCCATTTTTCATAAAGGAGTGCAGCAGTTTCCTGTGAAACCTGCTTCATCTCAAGATGTTCAAGCAGTATTAGAACACCTAAAAACGCTTAAATTAAAACCTGCTCTGATAGATTGCGGATATGTAGATCCAGACTGGCAATCAGAACTCTAAAATTCTTAACGCGATCGCACAGCTCCGCACGCACAGAATTACTTAATAGGGCGAATAAGTGAATTTTGACCCATCTTTTTTTAGATCAAGTTTCCCTCCTGGGCTACAGGTAAGGCTTTTGACGGAATTGTCGCCCCGTCAATCTGTGCGGTGAACAATCGCAAGCATGGTTTCGGAACAGAGGTGGTGGAGTGGCAACACTCCCTCAACTCTACCTCTCGGCTTTAGCCTAGAAACCGGGTTTCCTGCTGCGATCTCTAGTTTCTTTGCGCGACGATTTTTCCTAGTTTCCCGGCATCTGAGCGTAAATCCCACCCGATGTGTTTCAAAAATCCGTCTTTCGGCTAAAGTTACAGCCCTTTGGCGATCTAGAATATGTAAGTTAGTGCTTACATTAATTGAGATGAGTAGAACGAATCGAAGTGCAGCAGAAACCCGCGATCGCCTGTTGAAAGCCGCGATTGAAGTTTTCTCTACAGAAGGCTACGTTGGAGCGACAACTCGTGAAATTGCTCGTGTTGCAGATGTGAGTGAAGTCACTTTGTTTCGCCGCTTTCAGAGCAAAGAGCAAGTGTTGAGTGCGGTTGCCCACCACATTACAGCATTGCGGACGGAGGCGTTGGCGCATCAAGACGAATGGACTTATGACCTACGCCGCGATCTCCTGCATTATGCAAAGCTCCACGACGACATGCTGGAGGAGTACGAAGCTCTATTTCGGATGTTTATTGGTGAAGCTCACCGGCATCCGACAGAAGCACTGGAGGTGCTTCAGCAATCATTTTTACCGCTGCGTGAAAAACTAATTTCCTATCTACAAACCTGTGTTGAACGCGGCAGTATTCGTCCGAATGTGGATCTGGCACTGGCAGTGGATCAATTGACTGGAATGCTGCTGTCTGGTATGATTCGCCGCCATGTTTCTCAAGTAAACCGGGGCTATAGCCGTAAACGATACATCGAAGGCTGTGTGGATTTATGGGTGCGGGGAGTTAGCACAGCAGCGTCTTCTGTAAGTCGTACTTCGTCTCCAGAATGAAGGTTCCTGACAATTTTCGTATGAATTTGGCATTTCCCGATTGAAGCACCCTAACCCGTTGCGGTGGTGCGAAGCACCTGCCGGAGCCGATCGCAAAAGTAGAGACTAAAAATGAAACGCCCTCAAATACAGAGTCATGCAACTGAACCAGATTCTATTGATATTAAGGCTTTGACCGATTTGGAACAGTCTGAGCCTCAAGACCAGCAAAACGCTCAACAAAAGCGAGCCAAACCATTAAAAAAATTGAAACAATCTGCCTCTGATGCAGCGGGGTACGTGCAGGGACCGCTCAAGTGGGCGATCGCCCTGACGGCTTCTTTAGGAGCCATTCTAGAAGTCATTGATACCAGCATTGTGAACGTTGCTTTAACAGAGATGCAGGCGACATTAGGCGCAACCGTGACCGAAATTGCTTGGGTCGTAACGGGTTACGCGATCGCCAACGTTGTGATGATTCCGCTCTCTGCTTGGTTGGGGGACTTCTTCGGCAAGAAAACCTACTTTGTCTTTTCAATGATCGGGTTCACAGCCGCCTCGATGTTATGCGGTCTATCCATCAACCTGCCGGTGCTGGTGGTAGCTCGAATTCTTCAAGGCTTTTGCGGAGGCGGACTGTTGGCAAAAGCGCAAGCGATTCTGTTTGAAACTTTTCCCCCTGCGGAACAGGGGTTAGCGCAGGCGGTGTTTGGAGTTGGGGTGATTGCAGGTCCGGCTATTGGTCCCACGCTAGGCGGCTATCTGACCGATACATTAGGCTGGCGCTGGATTTTCTTTATCAATTTGCCCGTCGGCATTGTGGCTGTCATCATGGCGGTCGTGTTTCTCCGACCAGACTCGAAGCAACACGAACGGAGCCAGCAGAATGTGGACTGGACAGGAATTGTACTTCTGTGTATTGCGGTAGGCAGTTTGCAAGCATTTTTGGAAGAAGGGGAAAAAGAAAACTGGTTTGAATCGGGTTTCATTACGCTCCTGGCGTTTGTGGCGGTTATGGGGCTGTTTCTGTTCATCTGGCGAGAACTCAGCACAAAAGCACCAGCAGTTGACTTGCGGGTTCTGCGGCATAAATCCCTGGCAGCCGGTAGCCTTTACTCTGGTATTTTGGGCATGGGGTTGTACGGAGCCTTGTTTGCTGTACCGCTATTTGCTCAAGGCGTGCTGCGCTTTTCGGCAACGCAAACCGGATTCCTACTAGCTCCAGGAGCTTTAGCGTCCGCCATCATAATGGTTTTACTCGGCAAAATTTCGACTAAGGTGGATGCCCGCATTTTAATTGCGCTGGGAGCAGGTGGAACGGCAGCAGTCATGTTCGAGTTGGCAAAAATCACGCCCCAAACCGGAACTGATGATTTGTTTTGGCCCTTAATCTGGCGTGGTGCAACTACGGTTTTGATGTTCCTGCCCCTGAGTTTGGCAACATTGGGTTCCATCCCCAAAGAAGATGTATCGGCTGGATCTGGCTTCTATAACTTGACTCGTCAGCTCGGCGGTAGTATTGGCATTGCCATTCTGACCTCATTACTAGCTCAACGAGAGGCTTTTCATCGAGCCATTTTGTTGGCAAAGTTAACGCCTTACGATCCAGAAACAACTGAGCGGCTCAGTGCACTAACTGGTTTGTTTCAGAGTCGCGGTTTTGATGCCGCAACTGCCCAACAACAAGCCCTCGCCGTGCTCTCCCAATTAGTCAATACACAGGCAGCCGTTCTATCCTACGCAGACATTTTTCGCTTTGTCGGCATTCTCTTTATCTGCTCGCTGCCATTGCTGCTGTTTCTCGGCAAGGGAGGCGCTGGAGCCAAGGCACCTGCTGCTCACTAATTACTTGATTTTAATTCTGTAGCGATTACTCCACAGCCTCCGGTTGGATAGACTTTGAGATTGCTTGCCTAAAACAACCAATTTGTAAGGAGATGAATATTTCAACAAGTAGGCATTAACTCTCTTGATTAAAAAAGAAACAATCCCGCACCCCCCTCTAACCGTAATTTTACAATACCCCGGACAGTTTTTAAATAAGGATGCGATGCCTTCAGCAAGCTTCGCTCTTTAAAAACTGTCCGGAGTATTGACTGTAAAGCTTATTTTTATAATGGTGTACCTGGTAAATCGGAACAGGGGTTGGAAATTTCTGTGATTTATATTATCGAAATTGAGACGAGTTTATTTTATAGCTTAAGCCTACAGCAAACTCCATCACGCCCTAAAATAAGTTTCGCAAGAAAAAATCCCACAAAATCCTAAGAATTGCCCATCACAAAAATCGCAAAAAACAGGATTTTTAAATTTCAAACCCTTACCTCAAAAGAGTTAATGGTTATGCAGAACATTGGAAAAATACTCGTTATTCCTTCCCCACTTCTGTACGTTATTTGGTGGCTAATGGCTATTATTATCGCTCTAAATTCTGAGATGCTGTGCGGGAGTTAAATTTAAACTTTATTGGCAAGTAAGCGAGTTGATGCTAACTTACGCTATCTCTATACACGTGAACAAAAGAAACGGGGAACTCAGGAGTAAATATGATGGCAAGGTTGACTGCCATGATTTGAGGAATCTTAATTTTGTTAAATAAATAAAACCGGGAGTTTCATTATACACATTGGTTGTAGGCGAGTGGTCGTTTAAATTTCCAATTTTTTTTTGCTTGCATCTCTGAGGTTAAGCCCACGGAAAAATCAATAATGCTTTATTATTGAGCACTGATATTCACTTGCCACCTGAGCAAATTGTTGAATATTATCAGGTTAGTTTTCCGATTAAATTTATTTTTCGTGATGGCAAGCAATTTACGGGATTGTCTGATTGTCAATCTCGTCATTTACACGGCTGGATTTTCATTTTAATGCCAGTATTATTGCCTTAAATTTAGCCAAATATCAACTCTCTAGTTGTCATTCATCTGCCAAGTCGTTTGTGTTTTCAATCTGTTATTATAAACGTCGGGAATTCAATAAACACCTACTGTGTACCTTTATTGACACGTTAGATTTAGACCCGGATTTGATTTTAAATCATCCTAATCTTCCTTCAGTCTTGTATGACGGTACTCTGGCTGCTTAAAAACTGTCCGGAGTATTGCTTTTAGAGAAGCTTGTCCATCGCAAAGTACCGGATTTCTTTTTCCATCTTGTCTTTTCCGAGAAAATTGGATAGCTACTTAAACAATACTCTAGCCCTCATACTGCTTAATAATATTTTTTATCAATAAATTTAGAGGTATTCCTTTAGCCACTATTTTTGCTAACGAGAAGCCAAATTCCGCTCAAGCGCCGAAAACAGTCAGAATCGTGATATAGCGATGTTTTTTCCTACTGATTTACATACCTGAACTCAAATCAGTGAAAATTTTTCTCAAATACCCCTTGACGAAACTACTAAAATTGTTGATTATCTATATCAATAACCTGCGATCGCTTAAAACTCCCCTGACATCTTTCTCAAGAGGTAAATAGCCGTGACCAGCATGGCAGAAAAATCCTTCGCAGCCGAAGGAAAATCATTTCCTTGGTGGGTCGGCAACGCCCGCTTAATCAACCTTTCCGGCCCTTTGCTCGGTACCGACGTTGCCTGCGCCGGCCTCATCGTCTTCTGGGCGGGAGCCTATACCCTATTAGAGCTTTCCCGCTTTAACTCAGAATTGCCCATGTACGAACAAGGCTTAATCCTGTTGCCAAACTTAGCCAGACTCGGCTTGGGTGGGGGTGCGGGAGCCAAAATTGTTGATACCGATCCGTACTTCGCCGTTAGGGCGATTCACCTAATCAGCTCAGCCTTTCTAGGCTTCGGCGGCATCTTTCACTCCCTCAAAGGGCCAGCAACCCTCGAAGCAAGAACTTCTTTCTTTGGCTACACATGGGAAGACCCAGACAAAATGACCACCCTCTTGGGCATCCGCCTAGTTTTGCTTGGTGTCGCTACCTTCTTGTTGGTACCCAAAGCATCGATGGTGCAATTCCTATTTTTTACCTACAAACGCCGTTTAGATTTCGGTCAACCTTGAGACAATAACCGCATGACTGTCTTTTTCTAAAATTTATGTATTGCCACTTTGATTATTTTTGTGGAGTCTGTCCGTAACATTGCCAGAAGGAGCGCATCAAATCAAGCGCTTGTATCCAATTCCTTGTTATTGGGATTTTTTTAGTAACGACTACCGCCTCACATTTACAGTGCGCCCGTGCGTTGCTTGTACTGAAGATGCGATCGGTTTCACTGACTTTGACCCTAAGACTTGTTTTACCAACGCTTATCAGCAACATTGCTAGAAACTTCACAAAAATTACGCATAAATACCGAAAACTACTTTTTCAGTACCACTTTTACGAAGGGGGATAGATGGCTAGCAGATTACCCTTAAGTAAAGGGGAAGTCGAGAATTAGATGGATTATGAGGGGAAATACACTTTAGGAGAATCTAAAAAAGAGCGCGAATAAATAACAGATAATCCACTAGAAGCCTCGTTCAACTTTTTTATTTTTGGCGACATGAATTTATACAGTGCTAACTCACTCAAAGTCGAACTAAACCAGAGAGGTTGCCGCCTAACTCCCCAGCGAGAAACTATTTTGAGCGTCTTTCAAAATCTGCCACAAGGCAATCATTTAAGTGCGGAAGAGTTATACAGGACTTTGCAGAATAAAGGAGAACGAATAGGCTTGTCTACTGTCTACCGAACCCTGCATTTATTAGCAAGAATTGGAATTTTGCGTGAACTAGAATTAGCAGAAGGGCACAAACATTACGAACTGAATTTTCCCGAATTGCACCACCACCACCACCTGGTTTGCATTCAGTGTCACAAAACCTTTGAATTTAGCGATGAATCCATTTTAAAAATTGGCAAAAAGCAAGTTGAAAAAGCTGGGGTCGAACTGCTTGACTGTCAATTAACTGTGCGAGCTGTTTGTTTGGAAGCGCTGCGGGAGGGATGGCCTTCTTTGGTGCCGAGTAATTGGTTGTGTCCGAGATATCATTCAAAAATTGAGGAGGAAATTAGTTGAGTTGGATGAAATACATTTGGGTAATGGGGAATTAGTAATTGGTAATTGGTAATTGGTCACTATTGAACTCAGGTAGGGCAATCGCGTTGCAAGTAATGCTAGCAAAGTGATTCTTAGGAAACCAATCTCACCCATTGAAAACTCGCCGTCTTTCCCTTCCCCTTAATACCGCTGCAAGGAATGTTAGCGAAGAAATTATTAGGAAAGCAATCTCACGCATTCAAAACTTGCTGCATTTCCCTTCTCCTTCCGTCAAGCAACCTCAGAATCGCCACGTTGGTGTTCCATCCGAAATATGTTAGCGTACAAACTAGCCACAATCTGTTTGCCTTCCTGCGTCAACTGCAAGTAACCTAGAGATTCGCTGATGTGAGGATAAATGCCACTCCAGTAAAACTTAGAGTAGCTTTGCAGCAAATCGCCCGGATGTCGATAGCCCAAAACTTTAGTAGCACCGCTTTCTTCCAACTCGTAAAACAGCGCGCCAATTTTCTGCAAATATTGCGGGTTGCTGAGCTGACCTATCAAGTCAGCACCGCGCACTAAACTAGAGTAATTAACTGCATCCTCGTCAGTGTTACCGTCAAGCACCGAGAAACGAGTCTGTTCTATATTCTGCTTAATTATCTCCGCATTAATTAGCTTGTGGTTGCCGAAGCGCTCGTCAATGAACAATTTAGCTCTGTCAACTCGGTAAGGAGCTAAGCTAGCCGCTGTTGCACCGGGAGCAAGTGCAATTCTCATGCCATCTTTTCCAGTAGCATACAATCCTTCTGATTCTTGGTCTTGCCGGCAAACTCCTTTGACATATCCGATGTCTTGACACAGCAAAGAAATGATGAAGTGCAGCCAATCTTCGCAGGAAACTCCGCCCTTGCGAATGTGTTTTCCCCGCAAGATTTCTTGACCGACTAAGCTAATGCAAATGGCGTGTTCTACATTGTGATAAAGAGCGTCGCTGTTGGCGATGTTTTCTAACGCCATTGCCCCCACCCAGGCAATAATGTCAGCATAGTCTGATTTGTAGCCTCCATAAGTGCGGCTGTAACCGTTCTGAAGTTGTTCTATGAAAGCCTCAATCAGCAGTTCTGTAGAATTAAACATACCCTGTCCTTTTACCTTAATATTTACTTTTAAGAGCGGTGCATCTATTGGGGAGTCCTCTAATTTTATGGAGGATATTTTAGCTTACAACTCATGCACCCCGTGTGGGTTGTGCTCTGTGGGTGGCAGGTGGGTGGCAATCTCAAAACTCATTGACGCAGCTACGCCCGGGGAGTCACCCAGCAATCTCTCGCCATGACTCACAATTCCCAAGTAACTCAGTCCATCACTGACACCCATCCCCGCCGTACTGCATACAGCAGCCTGCTGACAATTTTTCGCTCCTCTGAACTTTTTAAACTGTGAGAATTAATTGCGTATTGAATTTGTTGGAACACAGTCCGATCGATCTTACCGGATTTCCAAATGTTCAAGTAAAGTTCGGAAATTTTATATTCAGGAATATAAGCTTTGGTTGTCATCTGCCGTCAACTCAATGTATATTTCTTATTATCCGGCAATTTTAGATAACTTTATGTGATGTAGATCGGCTCTAGACTGTGATGCGATCGCAGGCTGGAGTTAATGCGCCTCTCCTAAACAATGGTAATTCGATCGAAAAAGCGCCATATGGCGATCGTCATAAATTTTGCTGACGGCTGTGACAATCATCATAGTTGCGCCTAAATTATAGGATGTCACATACCATTCGCCCGTTGCGATCGCCTCCGGACAACTGGCAGCAATAAGGAAGTTTGAGCGCGGGTCGCGCAAATTTCTTGCCAAAGAAACACCCGTCGTGTACAATATAGAGTCTGGTATCCTCACTTACCCATAATTATTTTCATTCATCCCGTCCCCCCAGAGGGGAAGGGACTTTCAGTGCGGATACAGCCAAATCACTATATTCAGCAAAAAGCTAGAAATGCCGTAACTCATGCCCACTATTCAGCAACTCATCCGTTCAGCACGGGAACAAACGCAGAAAAAAACCAAATCGCCAGCTCTCAAGAGTTGCCCCCAGCGCCGCGGAGTTTGCACCAGAGTGTACACGACCACCCCGAAAAAACCCAACTCGGCGCTGCGGAAGGTGGCTCGGGTACGGCTGACCTCTGGTTTTGAAGTGACCGCCTACATCCCAGGGATCGGTCACAACTTGCAAGAACACTCGGTAGTAATGATCCGGGGCGGTCGGGTAAAAGATTTGCCCGGAGTTAGATACCACATCATTCGGGGTACATTAGACACCGCTGGGGTGAAAGACCGCAAGCAGGGTCGTTCCAAATACGGGGCCAAGCGTCCTAAAGAGAAAAAATAACACGGAACTCGCCCGATCGTCGGGGTTGGGAAGCAAAAATAAATCCGATCGCGCCGATCAATTGCACCCTCGATCGTCATAGATCGAGATCTGATCCCAAAACCCCAAACTCAATCATTCAAAATCAAAAATCCCAAATAGAACTATGTCTCGCCGCACAGTTATTCAAAAACGCCCAGTTCCACCAGATCCAACCTACAACAGCCGGTTGGTAAGCATGATGGTGAGACGGATCATGCAGCACGGCAAAAAATCCGTTGCCTCCAGCATCGTCTACGACGCCCTCAAAACCATCCAAGAACGCACAGGGGCTGAACCGTTAGACTTGTTTGAAAAAGCAGTCAAAAACGCGACACCCCTGGTCGAAGTCAAAGCCCGCCGGGTAGGTGGCGCTACCTACCAAGTGCCGATGGAAGTGCGTTCCGATCGCGGTACCACCCTCGCCCTTCGCTGGCTGATCAGATTTGCCCGCGCCCGTACCGGCCGCTCGATGGCGGCCAAGCTAGCCAACGAACTGATGGATGCAGCTAACGAAACAGGCAGTGCTATTCGCAAGCGCGAAGAAACACACCGCATGGCTGAAGCTAACAAGGCTTTTGCTCACTACCGCTACTAACTGCAACATCGGGCATGGAGAAGAGCGCGATCGTGCGGTATAAAAACATCGGGTGAGAAATTGGAAAGTGTAGGTTTTGAGTGTTGAGATTGCTTCTCTTGGCGCAGTTGCGATTCGTGAAGCAAACTCAAAACTCCCAAAATCAAAATTCACGCACGCACTCAAAATTTACGCACTCTCTGAATCCTCCATGTCGCATCCTTAATATTTTTGTAAACAAATTTTGCAAAAAATATTAAAATGTAACAATAAGCTCCAGAGACTTTTGTAAGTCGCTGGGGAGTGCAAAATAGGGTTACTGTGTAGTATAATAGTATTATAACAGCAACACAAGATTAAGGAGGTAGCTGTGGCACGTACCGTCCCGCTAGAGAAAACTCGCAACATCGGCATCGCAGCCCACATAGACGCGGGCAAAACAACAACAACTGAAAGAATTCTGTTCTATTCAGGCATGGTTCACAAAATGGGTGAAGTGCACGAGGGAACAGCAGTCACTGACTGGATGGAGCAAGAGCGGGAGCGGGGAATTACGATTACTGCCGCTGCTATCACCACCAGTTGGAAAGATTACAAAATCAACATCATCGACACTCCCGGACACGTAGACTTCACGATCGAAGTCGAACGCTCGATGCGAGTGCTCGACGGAGTGATCGCAGTGTTCTGCTCGGTAGGGGGAGTGCAGCCGCAATCCGAGACAGTTTGGCGACAAGCCGATCGGTACAAAGTACCGCGGATCGTGTTCGTCAACAAAATGGATCGGATGGGCGCAAACTTTTACAAAGTCTACGGCCAAATTCGCGATCGAATGAGAGCGAACGCCGTACCCATCCAAATCCCGATCGGCAGCGAAGAAAACTTCCGGGGAATTGTAGATTTAGTAGAGATGAAAGCCTACATCTACAACAACAACACGGGAACCGACATCGAGGAAGTAGAAATCCCCGATGAAGTAAAAGAGCTAGCAGCAGAATACCGCACCAAGCTGATCGAGTCCGTAGCAGAAACCAACGACGCCCTCACGGAGAAATACCTTGAAGGCGAAGAGTTAACGGAAGACGAAATTCGTGCAGCTTTGCGGACTGGCGCCATCTCTGGGACGATCGTCCCCATGTTGTGCGGTTCGGCGTTCAAAAACAAAGGCGTTCAGCTTTTGTTGGATGCAGTGATCGACTACCTGCCGTCGCCCTTGGAAGTTCCCCCAATTCAAGGACTCCTCCCCAACGGCGACACAGCAGAACGATTTGCAGATGACAGCGCCCCCCTGTCAGCCCTGGCATTCAAAATCATGGCTGACCCCTACGGCCGCCTGACCTTTGTTCGCGTCTACTCCGGTATCCTCAAAAAAGGCACCTACGTCCTGAACTCCACCAAAGACAAAAAAGAGCGGGTTTCTCGCCTAATTGTACTCAAAGCGGACGATCGGATAGAAGTTGAGGAACTCCGAGCCGGAGACTTGGGAGCAGCCTTGGGTTTGAAAGACACCTTCACCGGCGACACCCTCTGCGAAGAAGGAGCGCCAGTGATTCTGGAATCTCTGTTTATTCCAGAGCCAGTCATCTCGGTGGCTGTCGAACCCAAAACCAAACAAGACATGGAGAAGCTCTCCAAAGCCCTCCAGTCACTCTCGGAAGAAGACCCCACCTTCCGAGTCAACGTTGACCCAGAAACCAATCAGACAGTCATCGCCGGCATGGGCGAACTGCACCTGGAAATCCTGGTAGACAGGATGCTGCGGGAATTCAAAGTAGAAGCCAACGTGGGTCAGCCACAAGTAGCCTACCGTGAAACCATTCGCAAATCCGTCCGCGCCGAAGGTAAATTTATCCGCCAAAGTGGCGGTAAAGGTCAGTACGGTCACGTCGTGATCGAACTAGAACCCACCGAAGTCGGAAGCGGCTTTGAATTTGTCTCCAAAATTGTTGGTGGCACTGTACCCAAAGAGTACATCGGCCCGGCAGAACAAGGGATGAAAGAAGCCTGCGAATCAGGTATTGTAGCAGGATATCCCGTGATTGACCTCAAAGCTACTATGGTAGACGGGTCTTTCCACGACGTAGACTCCTCAGAAATGGCATTTAAGATCGCCGGTTCAATGGCGATCAAAGAAGCCGTGATGAAGGCGTCGCCAGTGCTGCTAGAGCCTATGATGAAAGTAGAGGTGGAAGTTCCCGAAGATTACATCGGGAACATCATAGGCGACCTCAACTCGCGTCGGGGTCAGATTGAGGGCCAAGAGACGGATCAGGGAATTGCCAAAGTTTCTGTAAAAGTTCCACTAGCAGAAATGTTTGGCTACGCCACTGACATCCGCTCGAAAACCCAAGGTCGGGGCATCTTCACAATGGAATTCAGCCATTACGAAGAAGTGCCGCGAAATGTGGCTGAAGCCATCATCGCTAAGAACAAAGGTAACTAACGATTTTGAATTTTAGATTTTGGATTTTGGATGAAATCCAAAGTCTAAAATCTAAAATGTTAAAATCTAAAATCGCTAAAAAAAACAAGGAACAGATCGAGAATGGCACGCGCAAAATTTGAACGGAATAAACCCCACGTAAACATCGGCACGATCGGTCACGTTGACCACGGCAAAACAACTTTGACCGCCGCGATTACGATGACTCTCTCTGCACTAGGTCAAGCAAAGGCTAAGAACTACGCCGACATCGACGCTGCGCCAGAAGAAAAAGCACGGGGTATTACGATTAATACTGCTCACGTGGAATACGAAACCACAGGTCGGCACTATGCCCACGTAGATTGCCCCGGACACGCTGACTATGTGAAAAACATGATCACCGGTGCTGCTCAAATGGACGGCGGCATCCTAGTAGTGTCAGCGGCAGACGGCCCCATGCCTCAAACTCGCGAACACATCCTGCTAGCTAAGCAAGTTGGCGTTCCCAGCTTGGTTGTGTTCTTGAACAAAGAAGACATGGTGGATGATGCTGAACTGCTGGAATTGGTAGAACTGGAAGTTCGCGAACTTTTGAGCTCTTACGATTTTCCGGGCGATGACATCCCCATCGTCACAGGTTCGGGATTGAAAGCTCTCGAAGCGATGCTTGCTAATCCCAAGACTGTCAAGGGCGAAAATGAGTGGGTTGACAAAATTTACAAGCTGATGGAAGAAGTAGATGCTTACATCCCCACCCCAGAACGCGAAGTTGACAAGCCTTTCTTGATGGCAGTTGAAGACGTATTCTCGATTACTGGTCGGGGTACTGTCGCCACAGGCCGGATCGAACGTGGAACCATCAAAGTCGGCGAAACAGTCGAATTGGTGGGTCTTAAAGACACTCGCAGCACTACAGTGACTGGTGTGGAAATGTTCACCAAGTCTCTGGAAGAAGGTTTGGCCGGCGACAACGTTGGTCTACTGCTGCGGGGGATTTTAAAGGCGGATATTGAACGCGGAATGGTGATTGCCAAGCCGAAAAGCATCATGCCTCACACTCAGTTTGAATCTGAAGTGTACATCCTCAAGAAGGAAGAAGGCGGTCGGCACACGCCCTTTTTCTCTGGCTATCGCCCTCAATTCTACGTCCGTACCACTGACGTGACCGGCACGATCGCACAGTTCACCGCTGATGACGGTAGTGAAGCAGAAATGGTGATGCCCGGTGACCGGATCAAAATGACTGTTGAACTGATTCACCCAATCGCGATCGAACAAGGAATGCGCTTCGCTATCCGCGAAGGCGGCCGCACCGTCGGCGCCGGCGTTGTTTCCAAAATCCTTAAGTAGGAATCAGATAAAAGCTTAAATAGCAGAAAAGCCACCAAATTTAATCAGGCTTTTCTGCTATTTAGTGATTAGTCATTTTAGTGATTAGTCATTAGTCATGAGTCCGAAGTTAGCAGTTAGCCCGAAAAAAACTGCAAATAGACGACAGACAACAGACAACAAACAACAAACTGAACCTAGAAAATTCAAGAAACAAAAATGGCAACAATTCAACAGCAAAAAATTCGCATTCGCCTCAAAGCTTTCGATCGCCGGATTCTAGACGCATCCTGCGAAAAGATTGTAGATACAGCAAATCGGACAGCAGCCACAGCGATCGGCCCGATTCCCCTACCGACAAAACGGCGGATTTACTGCTTGCTGCGATCGCCCCACGTAGACAAAGATTCTCGCGAACACTTTGAAACCCGCACGCACCGCCGGATTATCGACATTCACCAGCCATCAGCCAAAACAATTGACGCTTTGATGAAACTGGATTTGCCAGCCGGCGTAGATATCGAAGTCAAGCTGTAGATTGACCTATCTCAAACGCAGAAAGAAGGATCAAAGGGAAGAGCATTTGTTCCTTCTTTTTGCATAAAGTTCCCTAGTTATTACTTATTAGGTATAAGTTATTAGTTAATAATCAACAATAATTTCTGCTCCGGCACGAACTTAAATAATTATTCTTATATTAAGGGGCGATCGCTACAAAAACGCTCCTTGAGCAGTCGCTATCATCGCATTCAGCATTACTTAGTTCAGCAAAAAGGTATATTTAGCATTTTGACGAAATAACGCCTTTGTCAAGCTGCCAGCACGGGCGATCGCGCTCGCTGGCTCAAATCCGCGTCGCAAAAGCCCGATCGCTCCTGCCCCGGAATTGCCTTTCATCAGTTAAAGTAAGAAAAAGAAGCGCAAGTACCGTCACTTTTGACCGACAATGGCATCCTCTTCCTCTGTAGCAGTTCGCGAACTCCCCTTATTTCCGTTGCCGGAAGTGGTTCTATTTCCAGGTAGACCGCTGCCGCTGCAAATCTTCGAGTTTCGCTATCGAATCATGATGAATACGATTCTGGAAGGCGATCGGCGTTTCGGTGTACTCATGTGGGACCCCAACCAAAACAAAGTCTCTGCCGTGGGCTGCTGCGCCGAAGTAATTCACTGCCAGCGCCTCCCCGACGATCGCATGAAAATTATGACTCTCGGACAGCAGCGGTTCCGAGTGCTCGACGCAGTTCGGGAAAAACCCTATTTAGTCGGTCTAGTAGAATGGATTGAAGACGAACCGCCGCAAAAAGACCTCAGACCTTTGGGAAAAGATGTCGAACAACTGCTGAGAGATGTAGTTCGCCTCTCCAGCAAATTGATGGATCAGCCGATCGACCTGCCCGAAGACATTCCCAGTTTGCCTACAGAATTGTCCTACTGGGTAGCCAGCTACCTTTACGGCGCAGCGACAGAACAGCAAACTCTTTTAGAATTGCAAGATACTGCTGCGAGGTTGGAACGCGAAACCGAAATTTTGACTTCTACTCGCAATCACTTGGCAGCGAGGACTGTACTTAAAGATACCCTCAAGTAGCCAATTTGCCTAGGAAAAAGCACGATCGGTTTGACCTGAAGTGAAAAAAGAATTACACACAAATCATTCGATTTTTGATTTTTGGTTTTCGATTGACTGATGAACTAAGGGTTTGGATCGCAGCCCTACAGTTCCATTCTTTTGGGGAACTGGCATCTGTTTAATTCTTAACTTCAAACAGGTTCGGATAGGTTCCTTATAGCAGTAAATGCTTGTGTTAGACAATCACGACCAACCGAAACCATACGATGCAGTTAAAGGCGGTCAACTGCCACCTCCTGTGGGCGGTGTAGTGCTCGGCGGACTAGCAGGAGTTAAACATCGGCTGTCTAGTTCTGTCAGCGAACATCGCATCGCCGCCTTGAGAGAGACATTGAATTACGGCGATGCCGGCTTAAAAATAGTCATCAAGATTTGTCAAAGCGAAACAGGGCCGGTGCAGCGGGCGGCCTGCGATTTGCTTCGACAAAGGCTGAATTCGATCGCCCGCGAAAAATTACAGGCCTTTGTAGCTTCAAGTTCTGATTCAGAAGCTAAGGTAAACAGCACTGAAAAAATATTAAAGCACTCATCCGGTGCAGTCTCAGAAAAAAATTACGATCGGCAAATGTCCGAAGCACAGTTAATATTTGAGACAATTACGCAGCAAATGCAACCAAATTTGTTGCTGTTAGAAGCACTGGTAGCCTCTGTAGAACGGGAAGAATTTACGAGCGAACTGATGAATCTTTGGGAACTATTAATCTTAGAAATTCAGGAACCTCTCAAAGAACTGCGTCAGGCTGTGGGCACTGCGATTTCCGCCCAACTGCGGATTCAGTGGCTGTACAATCAAGCTGAATCTCAAGCCAACCAGTGGCAGCAGCGAGCTTTGCTAGCTCTTCAGACACAGGATGAAAATTCAGTCCGCCTCGCCGTGGTTCGCCAGCAGGTTCAATTCGATCAGGCGGCAGAACTAAAAATTGACTTAGACTACCAAACTGTGCGAGTAGAAAATCTAAACCGCAACTTGCTGGCTTTGGAAAGTAAGATTGCTCAAGCTAATTCCAAGAAAGAGATCCTCAAGATGCAGCTTCATTTTGCTAAGGTACAGCAGCAAATAGACTTCACTTTCAGCCAAGTCAATAGTATATTTTTTAGTCCTTAGTTGTCGGATTCTCCGGTTATATATTGCGTGATATCAAACTTGTCTGACGCAAAAATGTATAGCCCCACTTAAAATTGCCTCATCTAGCTTAGCTCCCTCAAGATTAGCACCGCATAAAAATGCGCCGCTCAAATTAGCACCGCTCAAATCAGCTTCTCTCAAATCTGCGCCTTCAAGGTTACTTTCACACAAAAAAGCGCCTTTCAAGTTGGCTCTTCTCAGACTTGATCCCCGCAGTTTTGCCTCGCTGAGATTTGCTTTTTCGAGGTTTGTATTGTCCAAGCAAGCATCTAAGAGATTCGCTTCCATCAGGTTTGCGGCGTACAAGGATGCTCCGCTCAAATTAACACCAATCATTTTGGTGTCGCTCAAGTTGGCGTTTTCCAAGTTTGCTTCAATCAGGTCAGCTCCTGTTAATCTTGCAAAACTTAGATCTGCTCGGCTCAGGTTAGCCCCATTGAGTTTTGTCATCACCAGGCAAGCATTCTTTAGCTTGGCAGCTATTAAGTTTGCCCCACTTAAGTTTGCCAAAGCAAAATTTATTTCTTTGAGATTCGCGCAGGCTAGATTAATATGAATTAGGAAAGCTTCTCGCAAAGAAGCCTCTTTCAAGTTTGTTTCATGAAAATTTCTTTCTCCGGCTGCGTATCGCTTGAGAAGTTCATCAGCATTCATCTCACCAGCCTCCTAAGCTTGACTTAAAAAGTATACTACATAAAATAAAATTATACTACTGACAGTACATTGTAGCAACCAAAGATTTTTAAAGTTTCTGTGTGATTTTTTAATTCTTCGAGTGCCGATCGAACAAATGCTTGGCAGGCGTTAGCCTCCACGTCCATAAAGAAAATATATTCTCCGAGCGATCTTTTAGTCGGTCTAGATTCAATCCGACTTAAATTAATACCGCGACTGGCAAATACTTGCAAAGGTTTTACCAGTGCTCCCGGCATATTGGCAGGTACGCTAAAAGCTAGTGAGGTATGGGTGCAATTAGACGGTGAAGCATCGAGGATCAACTTAGAAGCAGATTGTGTAATGGATTTAATGGATGAGCGCTCCCCTGGTTCTACGTTGGCGATTTCTCCCCCACTCCTGCTGAGTACCCAAAATCGAGTGTAATTATCGGGATAATCATTAATGGGGTGAGCTAACACTGGCAAATTGTAAAGTTCAGCCGCTCTTGGCGAAGATATCGCTGCTACATTTCTATCTTCCAGATATTGCAATGCTTCCGTGGTAGAGTTCGCCTGAATTAATTGAGCTGAGGGAATAAATTGCCCCAACCATACCTGACATTGAGCTAGCGCTTGCGGATGAGAGTAAACTTTTTGAATCTCGTTAAAACTTTTGGCATTAGACACCAGGGCGTGGGAAATGGGCAAAACTAAGGCGTGTTGAATGCGGAGTCGATCGAGCCGCCACAGTGTATCTAAGGTGACAGTCACGCTGCCTTCGATCGAATTTTCGACAGGCACAACTGAATAGTCAACCTGCCCTACGGCAGATGCCTCTAGCGCTTGGGAAATGGTGGAATAAGGACACAGGGTGCATTCCAAGTTAGTTTCTTGGCTCAACCAATTGACATAAGCTAGAGCCGCTGTTTCTGCATTTGTACCAACAGGGCCGAGATGTGCGATCCTCTTCGAGGGCTTCGCTAACGAAATTTTCATTTAGAGGCAATTTTAGGTTACAAATGTTTGCTTTACTCTCATCAGCTAGGAAGTATGATGAAAAATTAGCGATGTCCCGAAAGCTTTTATCAGTGATTTCTCGGATGACATTGCTGGGCGCGCGACTTAGTGCGCTACGTATGTCACCTTAAAAAAGGTGATAGTTTATTAAGATATGCTTAGGAACCCTCTATTTTGATATTTTCTCATGTATATCCGCTTTAATTCTTCCCAATCCGTTGAGATCGCCGTACCAGAGGAACGGGTTCCCATTCAACATTATCTGCGCCAGCCGAGGCGACTGGTGAATGCCCTTGTCGATCAAAGTCGCACAGAACAGCTAAGCGATGACTGTTTCCGCCTAAAAATGCGACCGTTACAATTTATGATGCTGAGCATTCAACCCACAGTAGATATGAGGGTGTGGGCGCAGTCGGACGGCACAATCAATTTGGAGTCCGTCGGGTGCGAAATTCGTGGCGTGGGTTATATCAATGATCGCTTTGCTCTCAATCTCAAAGGACAGCTTTGTGTACAGCAAAGCAGCGGGGTAGCATACTTGAAGGGAAAAGCGGATTTGGAAGTGCAAGTAGAGTTACCGCCACCGTTTTGGTTGACGCCCAAACCGATTTTAGAAGCAACGGGCAACGCTTTGCTCAAGAGCGTACTACTGAGCGTCAAACAGCGGTTGATGTACCATTTGCTCTCGGATTACCGCCGATGGGCAAGCAGCGAACCTGAGATAATATCGAGCGATATCCCCCAAATATTATCTCTAGAAGGGTAATTTCGTAGTCTAAGAAGCTGTTAATTAATTTATAGGCATATTTGGGCAAAAATCAGCGGAATTGTCGAGATATGAGTTAGGTAGGTACTCAAATGGCGCACCCTGAGCTTTGTTTGAGTTCGCTTGCAGGCATAGAGATTGGCCGGTCAGTCAAAATCGATTTGAGTCAGCACTCCATATTCATCGTCTTCGAGGATTCCCACACCCCTAGACCAAGCACTTGACTTGTCTTTTGAAACTTCGTCCTTGTGGCTAGGGAGTTCGCGCTGGGGTGGCTTGATTATTTTGCCCGGTTGATTCGTTGCGCCCAGCCGAATCCTGATTTTTGGCCCGGAATTGCCCAAGCGAATAGTCATCCCGTCTGCCACTGACACCTGAGCGATAGGTCTATCATCTACATAAGTGCCGTTAGCACCAAAATTAATAATTTCCCAGCCATTGGCGTGATTCCACAGCTCTACGTGGTGGCGGGAAACTACAGCGCTGTAAATAATTACATCATTGTCGTTCGATCGACCGATCCGAACCACAGGTTCGGATTCAAAACACCAACTTTGAACTGGGACAGATTGGATAGGATGTAACAGAGTTAAGGTAATCACGGATGTTTTGACACTCCACCGCCAGACACAAAGGGGGAGGCTTCCAGATAGATTCTGTGGGATAAAAACACAAAAAATTTGATTTTTAAAGGTGTCGTCAGTGCGCCAGGATTGTATCTATCTGCCGTAAAAGCTGAAATTTTGGCTGCTTGAGGCATTTGAACAAACTTTTGATCCTTAGCTTTTGGCGAAGGGGGCAGCAATTTTTTCCCCTGCTCAACCAGAGATTTCAACTCAGACCCGCGCTGGTTGCAGAGCTGATTCGAGTTCTCGATCGGGCGACAGTCAACGACCGACGAATCGCTGTTTGTAAAGAAAGAAGTTAACCAATTATTAATTCTGGGGTCTCTACATAAAATACTTGTTGGTTGTATCAAACAGCCTAGGTCTTTTTGAGTTGCTAACATTTTCCTTATTGATGCGATACCTTTAAAATACAATGCTTTGAGCAGCACTGGAATTTTGAGCGACAACGCATCAATCTCTGATAGCGAAAATACCGATCGACCTTCCTCGCGCGCGCGCCCCCAAAATGTGAGTGGCAATTAGTCGCACGGCGAGCGGGAAGGCCAAACTTCAGCTCAAATCTGACTCAGGCGGCTCCCGGTTCGGCTCTGGCGGGACAGATTCTTGCCTTTGCCGCTTCAACTCTGCAACTTTTTCTTGAGCTACATCCCTGACTTCTAGAGCTTTATCTTGGAATTTTTCCGCCAGACTTTGAGCGCCCCGCTTCACACCTGCCACATTTTTGAGAGTTCTGTCGAAATCTTCATGTAAAAACTCTGCTACCAGACCGACTTTTTTGTGCAGTCCCTCAGCGTACTGCACTGGCTCCGATACAGCAGCTTCAGAGACGATCGCCCGCTTGCTGCCGATGGTCGAAATAGCTGCCACAGGTAACAAGTAAATCCCGTCTAAAACGCCGCGCCAGCCGCTCGATTTAAACAGGTAGTGGGTGACTGAACCCGTCCGCACATCGAATAGATAGTCAACCACCGCACCTGCCTGATTCCCAGCGTCCGTGAGCACCTCAAGCCCGATCGGACAAACAGCTTGTTCCGGCTGATGCAATTCCGGCAGTTCCGGGTTAATGGTGACAAAAACATTTTCCCCCACCGTATCAACTTGCGCCCAAGCGAACCAAGTTTTTTTGCTGCCCAAAAGTCCCGACTTGCAAGTAAAGCCGATCGCCCGCTGGGAGTGAGCATCGAGCCAAACCCGATCTACCCTGCCGACCTCTTCCGCCGTTCTGCGGTCGATCGTGCGGCGGTTGAGCAGTTCGCTGCGCCTAACAATCTGTGGTGATGTACTCATAAATAAACTCCTGAGTGCCGCCTTTGAAAAATGTCGATCGTCCAAAGAAGCCGATTTAATATTCTTCTTCCGAATAATGGCGATTATTATCTGCCTCGGTTAACTCCTCCTCTTCCCTGGAAGTGCCAACTTCTTTGTGGTCGGGAACAGGAATCGTGCTAATGTGCACGCCACCCGATGGAGCGTGAATTTCCTTAGCCTCCCTGGGCTTGACGCTAATTTGTCCTAATTGGACAGAGGACTGATTCGGGCCTACGTTGATTTGAATTTTCGGACCTGAGCGAGCCAAGTGAACGATCAGACCGTCCACAATGGGAACCTTAGCAATTGGCTTACCATCGAGGTAAGTGCCGTTGGTACCTAAATTGATCAGTTCCCAAGTTATGCCGCTGCGCCGCAATTCGATGTGGCGACGAGAAACCACAGCGCTAAAAAGAACGACGTGGTTTTCGGTCGAGCGCCCGATCCGGACGACCTGCTCGTCTTCAAAGATCCAACTGCGGACGGGTATAGACTGGAGTGGATGTAGCAAGGTCAGCTTAATCACATTGGCAGCATTGAGTTTTGGTAGAGCGCCTCAAGATGCGATTTTAGATTTTAGACTTTCGATCGCCCAATCCAAACTCGCTCTAAGAGATTTGAAATAAAAACGTAACCAGGTCTCCTTTGCCCAGAGAGATGCGGTCTCCCGGTCGTAACCGATGGCGGTTTCCCTTGGGTAGCGGAGTATTGTTGACGTAAGTGCCGTTGGAACTGCCTACATCTTCTAGGTAGCAAGCATCTCCCTCCACCCGGAGATTTGCGTGTACCCGAGAAACTATCTCAGAATTAGCAAATCCCGAAACATCAATATCCGGCGGTACTAAGTCATTTGGCTTGCCTATGTGAACCACAGACAGACTGTGAGGCAATTCCATCGGCGTATTTGTCTGAACGTGTAGCAGGCGCGCCGACTGCTGTTGCAGTTGAGTTTTAGCTACACCTGCCGGCTGTCGGTCCGGAACCGGAGGAGAGATATTTACTGGTGTTGCCACCGATTCAGTTGTAACAGGAACCGAGGGCGATGGCGGGGAATCGGGAATCGTCGGAATGCTGGCGGGAGTTTTTTCCAAGTTGAGCCCCTTATTCAGGGTAACTAGAGGTTCCATTGCCATCAGGGGATCGGGTGGGACTAAATCCGGCGGCGGTGACGATACCACTGTGGGGTCTACAGGCGAGGGGGACGGTACTGTCTCCTCAACTTCTGGAACTATGGAACCCGGACGCAAGTTAAAGCCACACTGACCGCAAAATGCTGCATCTGTCTGAACTGCTGCACCGCAGTTCGAGCAACTTGCGGTAACAGGTAAAGGCGTGTAGCAAGCCTCACACTGGCTGGCCCCGTCGGGGTTCTGGTGATTGCAATTGGGACAGACAATCATCGATTTCTCCTTGCTATCGGCCAGATTTTCAAATCAGCCTCATAAAAATACTCGTGTATATGGTCAAATTTTAACTTTAACCGCCACAATTCTTATATTGCTTCGCTAATACTAGCAACTGAGCTGACGCCGTGACGTTAGCTGTGATGGGCCTGATTGAGTTAGTGATAATGCTGAGTGTGTTGGCACGCTTGCTGCTCTGTCAGCTATTTTACTGCTTCACCAGCCGCCGCATCGAGCAGCCACCAAAGTTCGCCCTCTGGTTGAACGAATCTGGCTGGATATGTCATTTCGTCAGCAGCAGGGGCAAAAATTTGAGCGAGGGCGGGTTGTTTGCTGGTTCCTGCGACCATGAAGATGACGCACCGGGCCTGGTTGATTAAGGGGACTGTAAAGGTAATGCGGGGTTGACCGTCTTTGTTGCCGACAGTTACTAGGGCATCCCGGACTTCTAAGGCTGTTGTGCCGGGAAATAGAGAGGCTGTGTGGGCGTCGTCTCCTATGCCCAATAAAATGATGTCAAAGGCAGGAAACTCGCCCTCGGATACTTTGAAGAACTGCTGCAATTCGGTTTGGTGTGCCGCAGCGTCGGCTGCGGGGTCGCTGGCGCCTGTGGGCATGGGGTGGATGTTGCTGGCGGGGATATTCACTCGATCGAGCCACGCGAGGCGCGCCATTTTTTGATTGCTGTCTGGATGTTCTGGGGGAACGTAGCGTTCGTCGCCCCAGAAAACGTGAATTTTGTCCCAAGGCAGGTCTTGGTCTGCCATCGCTCTGTAGAGCGGTTCTGGTGTGCTTCCGCCCGCTAAGGCGATCGTACAAAGTCCGCGTTCTGTTATGGCTTCTGAGATTTTCGACAGCACAATTTCCCGCGATCGATCTATTAGTTGTTCCCGATTTGCTAATACTTCAACTACTTTTTTCATTAATTTCCTCTCAACTTTCCTTGGGTGTTGTTCTCAGCAATTGCCAATTTTACCTTGACATTTTGGTTTGAGGTCGAGCTGCTGACAGACTCGGCAGGCCGGACACCGCATCCCATAATATTTTATCATCTTATGCGCCTTGATTTAAGGCAAGCAAGACATATTTATACCAGTGCTTTATGGATATTTTCACCGATTGCATTGAGCTTTCGCAACTTTCAATCAAAATTTTGATCTTACTCGGAGGATCTCTGCAGAAAGTAAAAAGCGTTTTTTGGGAGTGCGATCCGTCCCGCACAGCAAAGTCTATAAATATAGCGAGCCGGACGATCGCACACCGACAGTAAAAGCAAAACCGAGATGCTCCCGATCGCACTTACCCCGGCATAGCAAAAATAATCAAGATTGATGTGGTAGACTAGGAAAAATAGTTTTAAATCCGCACGCTCGGATGGAAGCAAAACTATGTCAATTTTTAAGCGATTTCCTACATCTGTCCGCTATCTAATAGCGCGGTTGCGCCACTGGATCCAACCGGCGGTTTGGGCTCCGTTAGCCGTGCTCTGTGCGGGGGGGTTATTTATCTGGGAGGTCTCTGTAAACCCAGAAAGGTTGAGCATAGATGGCGAAGAAGAAGTAGCCACAAACAATCCAGCTTCGCTATCGGGACTATCTGCTGAAGATACCGCGATTGCGGCTGAAATCGACAGCTCACCAGTGCTAGTCAATCAGTTTAATGGCTCTACTGCTTCTGAACTGAACTTGTTAAATTCATCAGTAGTAAAAAGCCAAGGTTTATTCGAGGAACTTCGAGATCGGGAATTAGAAACTCCTCAGCCATCTTCAGCCCCCAAGCGAGTAGGAAGCAGCGGATTTTTCCCGTTGCCAAATTTAGCAACACCTGCTGTCGAGGCCGGAAACAATAACCCCCAAAATTCCAGCTTGCCAACTTCAAACCCCACCTCAGCGTTGAGTTTATCTGGTAGTGGGAGACTGACTTCCGGGATAAAAACGATCAACCCTGAGTCTGGGGGTACAGCGACAGCAACTTTATCGCAGGCGTCGAGTGATGCTAATTCAGATAAACAAAACAAAAATTCTCTGCCTTTGAGTCCGCTGCAAGCAGCTATGAAAAAATACGTCGTTGCTAACACTTCGGCAACGGCGGCGGAGGCTGAGAAAACAGCAGACTCGGCTACATTGCTCGATCGACCGGCTTCCGATCCGGCGGCCGGAAATGCGACAAATTTGCTCCCAACGACCGCTACAGCTCAAAGTGGAGCCAATCCAGTGAATGTTCCCACAGCACTTCCCCCACTTGTGGCTCCGACAAATACTGTGAGCAAGGAATCTCAAGAATTATTAAAACCGACAGCTACAGTCCCTGAATCATTAGCGGGGTTAACTTCCCGAGTACCGAGCCTTCCCGAAATTAATGCAGGGGCTGCAACGGTGGCTTTGCCGAAAAATCCCTACCAAACTAATTTATCTGGCTCAGGCTTCGCACCTGAAGTTCAACCTGTGGCACTTCCAGTAGCCATACCTTCGCCAACACCTCTACTTCCAAATGTCGGCCCATCTCCCTTTCCAAGTGGGATTGGGGGAAGCAAGATAATTAGCCCTCAATTCTCTCCCAATGCAGCGAATTCTCAATTTCAAACACCTCCACCCAGTCAGCTTAATTTGCCGGCGGGTCAGCCTAACTTTGGAGTTGTTCCCCAAAACACAAATCAGGGCGTGCAGCCCATTCAACCTCAAACTTTTGCTACACCAGGCTCCCTGGCTCCGGGACGCTACATTGGCGGCGGCGAAATCAATACTTTTTCTAATCCTTAAATGAAAGAAGTTCGGCCATGAAAACGATATTATCAATTCCCAAGACTTAGGCTACGCGGTTCATGGCCTTCGACTTCGGTTCTTCTCAGCGTAGTCGAAGGGAAGGGAGCCGAAGGCATTGGAAGGGCTGTACAAGTTCTGAATTACCTATTCCCACTGTTAGTGGTAAAACTTACCTAGCGGCGGCCCGCACCAACAACAATCCCCCGATTCCCAAGCCAAACACGATAGGCAGCCAAGCTGACAGAATCGGAGTCAAAACAGCTTTCACGCCCATAGAACTGGTGATGAAAGAAAATACGTAGTAAGTAAAAATCACAACTACGCTAATACCAAAACTCGTTCCTCGACCGGAGCGGCGCGGTTGAGTTCCCAAAGCTGCTCCCACTAAACCAAATACCATGCACACGAAAGGAAAAGCATATTTTTCTTGAATTCGCACCTTTAATTTGCGAATTTGCGGTTCGTCGCCACTGTTTTTAATGATATCCAAACGCTCTAAAGCTTGGGCAATGTTCATTTCCTTGAAATCGCGCACTCTAGCCGCTAAATCTAAGGGCGTGCGGGGGAGTTGCAATTGCTGGTGTTGAAACCTAACTATATTCCGGTAAGAGCCATCAGGAGCTACTATATAAGCGGTTCCGTTGAAAAAATCCCAGGTATTTTCTGAGGGATTCCAAGTAGCGGATTCTGAAGAAACGATTTGATTGAGGCCTGGGGTAGAGCGATCGATAATTGTTAAACCTTTCATTTGCTGGCCGTCAAATTGTTCTGCATAAAAAAAGCGGGCCAGGATTTCGTCGCCGCCTTTTTCGGGTTTGCGAAATTCTGTGTAGATAATATTTCTATCTTGAAATGTCGGTTTTTCTCGCTTCAGGGCTCTGTCTAAAGTCACAGTAGCTCTGTAGCTGGCGGCGGGTACAACTAACTCTTGCAAAGCAAAGGTGAAGCCTGCAACAATTAAACTCATTATCACAGCAGGCAGTATCAATCGGTATACGCTGACTCCGCAACTGCGGAGGGCTATGAGTTCGCTTTCGCTGGACATTCGGCTGTAGGCCATTAAGGTTGCTAGCAGCATTGACATCGGGAAAGCCAATACTACAAAGTAGGGAATTTGCAGGAGAAAAATTTCTATGGCTGCGCTGTAGGGGAGACCGGATTCTGCAACTCTGCGGACTAATTCAAATAAAGCTCCAACTGTGACGGCGACGGATGTAAAGAGTCCGACGCCAAAAAGAAATGGCCCGATTAGTTCTTTGGTAATGTACCAGTCCATTACTGAAATTCTCGGCAGCCAGTTGATGGGATTGAAGGAATTGGATATTGCTATTTTCATAGTTTGGGCTTTTTGCAGTTTGCTCCTCAATCTAACATCTCAAATCTAAAATTATGGCATGGGGAATGCCTTCAAAAGACTATCGCACAAAGTTATCACCTAAGTAATACTGTCGCACTAAAGGGTTGCTGTAGAGTTCTTCTTCAGCCCCGGAGGCTAAAATTTGGCCGTCTCGCATGATGTAGGCTCGATCGGTAATCTCGAGGGTTTCTCGGACGTTGTGATCGGTGATGAGGATGCCGATTTTACGATCGCGCAGTTTAGCAATAATGGTTTGAATTTCGTCTACTGCGATTGGATCGACACCTGCAAACGGTTCGTCTAAAAATAGGAACATCGGGCCGTCTCGCCCTGCAGCTAATGCTCTGGCTAGTTCAGTCCGCCGCCTTTCTCCCCCCGATATTTGAATTCCCAAACTAGATGCTATTTTTTCTAAGCGAAATTCTTGCAATAGGAAATCGACTCGATCGCGCCATTCCCAGCGCGGCACTTGAGTTTGTTCTAGGACTAACAAAATGTTGTCCCGCACGCTCAGGTTTCGGAAAATACTTGCTTCTTGAGCGAGATAGCCAATTCCCAAATGCGCTCGCTGGTGCATCGCCAATTTAGTGATGTCTAAATCGTTTAGCCAAACAGTTCCTTGATTGGGTTTTTCTAATCCGGTTGCTATGTAAAATGTTGTGGTTTTGCCGGCACCGTTGGGGCCAAGCAGTCCTACGATTTCTCCTTGGGCTACCGAAAGGTTGACGCGACTAACTACATTGCGTTTTCCGTAGGATTTGTGAATATTTTCGAGTACAATTTTCATTTTCGCTCCCGGCAACCTCTACAAGCTAAATTTCCGACTGCGGCTTTGTGCGATCGACTCTCTAATTTAAATTTTACCTTTTCAAGTTTGTGAGTTTTATAAAGACGAAATTTCGCATCTATCCCAAGTAGTATGTTTTGGCTGAGGCGAAATTTCGCTGCTGCGAGCCGCTTTTACCGGGGGGCTGTAGTTGGACGTTGGGAACCCACTGCATTTTGGGCTGCTGCATCTTGTTCCGGGGCAACCAGATAGACCGATTCTACCTGTCCTGGGTTGTCTGGCAGGGCAATAAACCGCCCTTCGTCGATCAGGTATGTTATGGTTTCGCCGCGCAGGCTGTTGCCCTGCTGCAATACGTAAACATCTCCGCTGAGAATGATCCGGCGCTCGCGGCTGAAATATTGAGCTTGAGCCGCAGTTGCTTGTATTTGGCGGGCTGGATAGTTGATTTGGACGTTGCCGCGGGCCGTCACGATGCCGGTTTTGGAGTCGGCTTCTTGAATGTCCGATCGCACGCTGAGAGTGCGGGGCGGCCCGGCTTGCGGGTAGGTGGGAGAGGCGATCGCGCCTGCCAGAGTGAGGGGCAACAGCAGCGATAATCCTTTGAATATTCTGGAATTGAGTAGTTTAGCGGAGGGCATCATAAGCTTGGAGCCTCAATATTTGTGAAATTGCTGAAGCGCATTATCTCCAGTTAGGTATTTTATCTTAACGGCCAGAAACATTCCCGTGAGGTCTATCGATTGACCCGATAGTCTCAACCAATTATCCTAGCAAGACAACAGCGAATTTAATTGGTTATTTTGCTGAGTGGCTACAACTGTCTTAACCGGGAACTGGCAAAAGGCTCGTTGCACAGCAAATTAATATACTTGGGCAGCCGGCAAGAAAGCCAGCCCTCCTCTGTGTAGAGGCTAAGTATACTGCACACCCTAATACAAACATTTATTTAACTTTTTGGTACTTTGATAATTCGCGGCAAGTGCAAGCCTGCAACTTCTGTACCTGCGAATAACGGTTGAAATTTAGATACTTCTTCCGGGCCAGCTTGTTGCAAAGCGCTCAAAAGTTTAGCACTTTCTCCGAGTAAGTATTCAACAGCAATTTCGGCATAACTGGGCTGATAATAACTAAGCCGATTTATTCCTTCTCCCAGCAAGATTACTGCACCGCGCCAGTTTTGATTTCCTAAGTGATAAAGCGCGACAGCAATTTGCAATATTCCCTGATAAAACCTTTTTTCCGGCTCGTCGGCTTCCATCCACAAAGCCTCTAAAGTATCGTGACAAGCGTAAAATTCTTGGCTGTTAAACTGTTCGATACCTTGGCAAAATTCTAGCGGAATTTCCTCTGTCATTCGATTGGGGATTGGGGATTTTCGATGGCGGATGTGTGTTTGAGTAGGCGGCGATCGATTGTTTTTTAATAGCTAAGTCTTAAAAATAGGAAAAATCACGACCTGTTTTCAAAACTACTGCCATTTAACGACCGCCTACTTAACCAATTACATAGTGTCTCTGACAGCTTGAATTTGATCCATTCCTATTTCCTGAGTAGTTCCCGCGAAATCGTTATCTGGGGTCAGAAATAACATACAGTGACACTCTTTGCGCTCGCGCATAGGAATGCACGGACAGTTCCAGTAGGCGGCTTTTACTTCTGCTTCTTTATCTTCGTAATGCCGACAAGGGCATAAGGGAGCGCCTAGTTCATCCTTGTGTTTTGCTAGTCCTTCTATCACGACAGCAGTGACGGAAGGCTCGGAACAAAAGTAAGTTCCGGTGCGCTTGGCGTAGGTTTCGGAGAAATTCTTCATCGCCTCCAAAGTTTTTTCGTTGGAGAGTTTAGATTTTTCTGTTGTGTTCATAGTTTAGGATCGGAGTTGAGGATGCTACGAGCTTTTGACAATTGTAGCGCAGAATAGGATTTTAAACACTTGTATATTTCTGTTTACTTACAAGGAGGAAAACCTTGACAAAGATTGAGTTTTAGGTTGTTGGTTTTTTAGTGGTTTTTCTCTATCCCCGACGGTGCGCGAAACTGGCGGCAGACCCGGTTTTTGGAGTACCCAAAAGATTGGGGCGATCCATCGCCCTCAACAATCATCCCCCAAAGGGGATAAAAATCGGATAATATAGCACAGCCCTGTCCCTGTTAGTGACATCTGATGGCTACTTCCCCGAACTGGACCGGCATCCGCGCTCGAAAATCTTCTCCGTCTGGGCTGATTTGGCGGGCGGAGACCGAGTTAGTCGGATTAGTGTTTGAATTGACTCCCGGCGCTGCTAGCTATCTATACGGGCAGTATGCTATGGGCTTGCACGCTTGTTTTTTAGGTCAAGTACACCAAACTGACCCGGATTTATCGAAACTTTTGCACGAGGAACAGTCAGAACAAGCCTTTACTATTTCGGGATTGGAAGGTGAATTGCTCCCCGGCGGCAAAGAATTTCAGCTTTTGGGCGATCGAATTTATCGCTGGTACGTAACAGGACTTTCAAAGCGAGTAGTGCAGTAGCTGAGTCAGTGGCTGCAAAATTCCCCCCAAGAGATAGATTTGCGAAATGCTCCGCTGCTAATTCGCTCTTGGGATATTGCTTTTGCTCCTCCAACTTACCAGCAATTATTAACAGCAGAGTCCCCATTGTCGCCAACCATTAAACTTAGTTTTGTGACTCCTACAAGCTTTCGTAGCAAAGGCTATCACTTCCCTTTGCCAGTTTCCGAAAATGTTTTCCACAGCTATTTGTGCCGTTGGAATAACTTTTCTGGGCTAAATTTTTACCAAGCATAATTTTTGAATTGGATTGATGAAAATGTAATTATTAGCCACCACAAATAGGAGTTGCAAAAGGTAGCGGCGGGCAAAAAAAGCATGGTAGCGGGATTCACTGGGGCTGGGGAATTTGGGCTAGGGCGATCGGCTCACAATCGCCCTGATTGTGTAGAATTATTTTATGCTTTAGGGCGGTTAGCGCCTTACTGTGGCACTGGCCACAAAACAACTTTTGGATTGGGACAAACGCGAGCACAATGGTTGACAGAAGCGCTCCCTGAAGTGTCGATACAAAGCGTATTGGGGGCGCGAATAGATGAATTGACACAGAAGTTTATGGCGCACAGAAAGCGTACAGGTGGAAGTCCGGCTGCTGAGGTTGCGGAAACTTGGGCGACGATTTTGGCGCGCCGGGAATTGGGGGAATCTTTGTTTGATATTGCGGCTGATTTGGAAATGCCTTATGAAACTGTGAAAACTTACGTGAAGTTGGCAAGAATGGCTTGAAAAGTGGAGGATTAAGGTTAAATGGATTTGTAAATGAGATTTGTTTTACGAACCGCGAAGGCGCCAAGGGCGCGAAGGAGGAGAAGATGATTTATTTGTTAGCGTTTTGGGTAAATAGGTATATGTCGTCTCGCTGATATTTTAGTTGAAATTGAGGGGTATTTTTTAGTTTAGTTATGAGGTTTCCCACAAAAGCTCCATCGCTCATCCAGCCAGGATATCTGAGGTTCAACAATACATAATCAAATTCTGCGAGATTTGCAGGCGGCGCCTGAGCCTGAGTTAATTTTACTACAGGGCGGTGCGCTAAGTGGGGAGCAATCTGAGCATTTGTTAAAACACTGCCTTTGGTTTCAACAAGAGAAATTGCTTCTCTGGTAGCGGGCAAAGTGTCGAACCCATTTAAATAAATAGTCCAAAAATAGCCGTATTTCGCTAAAGCTAAGAAAGCAATCAACGACCAAATTACCATGACTCTAGCCAATGGATAATTAGGAAGTGGCAATCTCTCAAACATTATTTTTCCCTTTTGCTGATTGCTAGCTGCTAAACTGGAAATTACGGCAACCAATAAAAACGGCAATATCGGCACAGAATATTGATGAATTAAATCCCGCTGAGCGGGGATATCGGAAAGAATATTCATCGCCAACATTGGCACAGCACTAATTAAAGATGACAGATGACGCGGGGACAGCCACCAAATTAAAGGTAATAGCAATAACGCTAAATATTCAAAAGTATCTAAAGAAAACAAACGCCCTAAAACTAAATTGGGTTTCACTATTAAATTAATAGCTATTTCAAAAACGGAGTTTCCCAAATAGTGATATCGCCCGATCCCCGCGTGTTCTCTTCCCTGATTAAAATACGGTATAACTGCCTGAGTAGCTACCACGAACCAACCCGCGCCTAGAAATAAAGCTATGAGCCCACAATTGCGTTTTTTGTCAAAACACAGCAGCCACAAACCCATCGCAGCCACAGTTAAAGATAGTACGGCTTTGCAGCTCAAAACTAATACAATAGCAACACAAAACCACAAGGTTTTATTCAGCCTCGCGGCTAAGATTGCTGCTAGCAGTGCTGGTAAAGCAATTACTTCTGGGTGGAAGTCGAAGAGATTGACATTAAATACTGCGGGATAAAGCAGATATACGGCTGAAATTGCAATTGCTTTTCGTTCGTTTAATCCCGCTTGACGTGCCAAACTCCAACTCGGCCAAGCGCCTAAAGCTAGGGAAACAGCTTGCACTAAAAAAAGCCAGTGAACATCAGGATATATTTTGTAAAGTAAAGCTAGTGGATAGAAAATAAAAGCGGCGTGATCTCCCCAAATATTTATTGCCATTAAAGAGGAAAATGGCGTTTGATTTTGGGAGAGTAAATAAATTGCTTGGTCAAAAATTGCTAAGTCGAATGCAGTTGACTGAAACAAAGCGTGCCGCGCGCTGCTGGCGGCAAATAAGACTATCGTTGTCACGACAATCATTAAAAATACTGGATAATTTTTTAGGGATTTTAAAGTTAGCATTTTATTGGTTTAATCAGCCCTTCGTTTAAATAGCAGGACTTCATTTTTTTGATAACTTAATTTAAAATCTGGAGATTTTTTAAGTTTATTTGCTAAGGTATCACCCATTTTTTCAGTATCGGGCCAGGGATGGCGCAGGTTTAATAATATGTATTGAAATTCAGCTAAATTTGTTTGGGGCGAAATTTGTGAAAACAATTTTACTATTGGGCGGTGGGTAAAGTGAGGGGCAAGTCTATTATCGGTTAAAAGACTGCTTTGGGGTTGAACTTGTGCGACTGCTTCGCGTGTAGCTTGCCAGGTATCTAGCCTATTTAGGTACAGATAAAAATCTTTATATTCGCCCACACATAGGAAGATTAGTAATGACCAAATTATCATGATTCTCGGCAATTGAATTCCCTGCCAAAGTTGAGAAATTCGGAAGTTTTTAAATTGTGGCAGATTGACCCATGTTAAAAAATGTTGGTTATTTGCTTTATCCTCTTCCTTGTTGCCTTTTATTTCTTCCTTGTTCCTTTTTTCTTCCTTCGCGATAACTGCTAAAAATAAGAATGGAATTACAGGCACTGAATACTGATAGGCTAAGCTGCGTTGAAAGGATAAGTCAGAGAGGATATTGATGAGCAGGGTAGGGAGGGCAGGAATTAGCGCTGTTAAATATTGTAGGCGTAGTTTGCCAGAGAATGGCAATAGCAGCCAAATCACTGGTAAGGTGAGGAGAAATAAATATTTGAATGTATCGAATGAAAGAATTTTTCCTAATACTAACTGGGGTTTTAATATGAGATTGATAATAATTTCTAGTACGGATTTGCCTAAATAGCTGTAGCGCCCGACTCCAGCGACTTCGCTGCCGCTAAAGACGGGGATGATTTTCTGGGAAGCTATCAAAAACCAAGCTGCACCTAGCAAAAGTGCGATCGCCCCACACCGCTGCTTTTTTTCGCAAAAAAACAGCCAGAAACCCATAGCAACAACGGTTAGGGACAAAACCGCCTTGCAACTGAGAACTAACACAATAGCGGTAAAAAACCACACAATTTTATTTAAACGCGCCGCTACAATTGCTGCAAAAAGTGCGGGTAAAGCGATTACTTCCGGGTGAAAATCAAATAAATTGATGTTAAATACCACCGGATAGAGCAAATAAATCAATGCGATCGCACGCGACTGTTCTTGATTTAAACCTGCCAAACGCGCTAAACTCCACGTAGGCCAAGCCCCCAGGGATAATGCAACTGCTTGTACCAACAGCAGCCAATGCACATCCGGGGAAATTTTGTACAGCCAAGCTAGCGGATAATAGATTACCGCTGCGTGATCGCCCAAAATATGAATCCCCATTAAAGAAGAAAAAGGCGTTTGGTTTTGGCTGATCAAGTAAATTGCTTGGTCAAAAATTCCCAAATCGAAAGCAGTTGATTGGAATAAAGCGTGCCGTAAACTGCTACACAAAAAGAAAATTGCCGCAGCAGTGGCGATCGCCCAAACCAAACTCGACGGTAGCTGCGATCGACCTTCCTCTATATTTTCGGCGATCGAGACACTGATGTCCTCACGGTCATCAGCAAAATTTTCCCTATTCTGCATGAAATCTGGCACTAGGTGGTCACTCAAAATATGATTCCATCGAATGTGCTTTCCACGCAATAGTTAACCACTAATTTTTATCCCCGCAATCGTAATATTAGAATAATCCACAAAACATTAAAAAATTGTGAAAGCAATAACTCTTCTCGGTTCCACAGGCTCCATCGGCACTCAGACTCTGGATATTGTAGCTCAATACCCCGATCAATTTCGGATTGTCGGGTTAACCGCCGGACGAAATGTAACGTTGCTGGCCCAGCAAATTCGCGTATTTCGACCGGAAATTGTCGCGATTTGCGACGAAGATCAATTACAGGAATTGAAGGAGGCGATCGCAGATCTCGACCCTCAACCTATTTTACTTGCTGGCGAATCAGGGGTTGTCGAAGTTGCCCAATACGGTGACGCTCAAGCCGTCGTCACGGGCATAGTTGGCTGTGCCGGTTTGCTGCCAACAATTGCGGCTATCAAAGCAGGTAAAGATATCGCCTTAGCAAATAAAGAAACATTAATCGCAGGGGGCCCCGTTGTCAACCCCTTAATCGAAAAATACGGTGTTAAAATATTGCCTGCTGACTCGGAACATTCGGCAATTTTTCAATGCCTGCAAGGTGTTATGGTTGGCGGGTTGCGGCGAATTATTCTCACTGCTTCGGGGGGTTCTTTTCGAGATTTGCCGATCGACAAATTAACCGCAGTAACAGTAGCCGATGCTTTGAAACATCCCAATTGGTCGATGGGTCAGAAAATCACGATTGATTCTGCTACTTTGATGAATAAAGGATTAGAAGTAATCGAGGCTCATTACTTATTCGGAATGGATTATGACGACATTGATATTGTCATCCATCCTCAGAGCATAATTCACTCGTTAATTGAGCTGCAAGATACGTCTGTTTTGGCGCAATTGGGATGGCCGGATATGCGATTGCCACTGCTTTACGCTTTGTCTTGGCCGGAGCGAATTCATACAGATTGGGAACGGCTGGATTTGGTAAAAGCTGGGGATTTGACTTTCCGAGAACCCGACCACGAAAAGTATCCTTGTATGCAGTTGGCTTATGCGGCGGGACGTGCGGGCGGTTCCATGCCGGCGGTGCTGAATGCGGCAAATGAACAGGCCGTAGCGCTATTTTTGGAGGAGAAGATTAAGTTTTTGGATATTCCGAAGTTGATTGAGAAGGTCTGCGACAAACATCAAACCGATAACTGTGAAAGTCCTGGTTTAGACGATATTTTGGCCGCGGATAGGTGGGCGCGGCAGGAAGTTTTGGCAGATAGTATGGAATTGGGCGATCGTATTCTTTCGGTTCGCTAATGGTATCAGCAGATTGGCGCTTACCCACAAGCCCGCCGGGGAATTAATTCCCCGTCTCATAGCTAAAGTCGGTTGAAACCGACTGCCCAACCTTGATAAATATCTAGTCCTCTTTCAGAGGACTTTAGCTATGAGACAGGGGTTTTTAACCCCTGGCGGACTATGCCAAAAAGTGCAAAATATCGCCAAAACCCTATAAAAAATTGACCTGATTTTAGCCTTTTATACACTAACTCCCAACTTGCGCCACCAAATCAGCCGCACTCATCTTTTCGTACATTTCAAAAGGTTGGTGAATCCAAGGGTTGTCAGCCAAATAATCTACATAATAATCCGGCTTCGCCACAGAACAAGCCTTGTACCAAAGCACAGCAGTCCGAATTTCCTGAATATCCTCGCCGTAGCGACTGTTGAGCCAAGCGATACCTTGCTCTAAACTAATTCCCGAATCAACCAAATCGTCAACCAGGAGAATGTGGCTGCCCAAATTATCGCCCACCATTGTCAAATCGCGGGCAAACTCGATCGCACCCCGGACATTTCCCTCGGCCCCACCATAGGAGGAGGCGGCTAAAATCGCCAGAGGTGTGTCGAAAATCCGCGACAGAGTATCTCCAACCCGCAGCCCTCCCCTCGCCAGACAGACAATTCGATCGAATTTCCAGTGAGATTCCTCAATTTTTACAGCCAAATCCTCAATTTTCCGATGGTACTCAGGCCAAGAAACGTAAAGGTCACTCATTCCTAATATTATTGAAATATCAAAGGTATTATTAATTATTTTGGGGAAAATGACATGGATGCAGATGAACTTCTCAAACGGTATGCAGCCGGAGAACGGATTTTTCACAAAGTAGACCTGAGCGGTGCCCATATGTCAAGGACAAATTTGCGCGATATTGACCTGAGTCACGCTAATTTAAAAGGTGCAAATTCGATCGGTCTCACCCTCTACAGAGCTAATCTGTATCAAGCAGATATCAGCCAAGCCAACCTCTCCCAAGCCAACCTCATGTCCGCTAATTTTGGCGAATGCGAGGCGGTGGGAGCGAACTTGAGCGGAGCCATCTTGCGGAGTGTCCTGTTCAGCGGGGCCGATTTAACGGGGGCGAGTCTCAGGGGTGCAGACATGAGAGATGCAAACCTTCAGGGGGCAATTTTGATTCAAGTTTATGCAGTTAACGCTAACTTGCAAGGTGCAAACTTGACAGAAGTAAAACTTTGCGAAATCAACCTCAGTAAAGCAAATTTAACCGATGCGAACTTAACACAAGCTGACCTCAGCCGTGCTAATTTAACTCAAGCAAATCTGAGTTGGGCAAATTTGACGGAAGCAAATCTGGAAAAAGCTGATTTGAAGGGAGCCGATTTGAGCGGAGCTAACTTGAGCTGTGCAAATCTCCATCGAGCAGATTTGAGCGGAGTTTCCCTTAAGGGAGCAAATCTCCGGGGAGCAAACTTGCATCAAGCTTCTTTGCGCGGGACAAATTTGAATGAAGCGAATCTGAGAGAGGCCATGATGCCTGACGGCACAATCTCTGACTAAATAAGCTGAGAAAATACAAGTTAAAACCGCAGGGTGCCTGTGGTGCACCCTACATTTAGGCTAATGCCTGATTTTTTTAAAGGGATTTAATTCTGCGTTAATCTCATGCGCCCAAAAATCGAGAGAAGCCCCGGACTCGTGTTGTGGAGAGGCAAAAATTTTAGAGTCTTGTTCAAGCTCCCAGATTCATCTGTGGAGTAAGTCTAAAATCTCAAATTGTTCGAGTAAGCGGGACTCCACGGTTCGACTGAGCGCTTGCGGAAGTCTAAAATCCAAAATTGACTGACAGTTCATTTAAAGAAAGTGGCAAAAAAAGTTGGCGATAATTTAATCTACAACCTTCAGCCAGCCCCGGCGAACGGCGTGGAGCAAGCGGTTGATGGCTGTTTGATCTTCTTCGGTAAGACAGTCATTTAACAGCGCTGTCTTGAGCTGTTGTCGGTGAGTGGGTGTCAGCAGACCGGAGTGATATACCTGAAAGACTAGCTCTGCGATAGTAAATTGAGGTAACAGCGTTTGGGTTTTCATCATGTGTTTTTTTTTAACTCACTTTTGACAGTATTAACTAATTTTTCCAAAATTTATGTGATTTAACTACGGGAGTAAATGTGATCGATTAGCTCTTTATAAGTGATTTGTGTCAGCGGGACATGGGGAGCGGATATTTCCTCGATAGCTCTGCTACTTGAAACACAAACCCCGTCCCGATTCCTCGCTTCTGGCAACTCCCACATCTCTACTTTTGGTTAAGAAACTGTGACAAATAAATTAAGATTTATCTATTAAGAGATTACTAATGACTGCTAGCGAAAGCGCTAGGCTTAATTCAGAGTAAAACGTTTAGCCTGTTTAGAAACCCGCTTTTACCTACATTTACCTAGTTTCTTGGTGGGGTCTTTGTTCCGTGGATCTACTTAATAACCCGCCCAAAAACCGATACAAGTTTCCGACAGGAGCGGGCATCCGCCCCAAATTTTAAGCTCAAGTTCAAGCTCCAGATTCATCTGTGAAGTCAATCTAAAATCTAAAATCTAAAATCTACTGGCTGCTTCAAATCAAAAATCCCGGCTTCTTCAAGAAACCGGGTCGAGCTTTTCGATCGCTGTACAATTTTTTTTGGAGAGGGTTAATGGAGCGACCTATTCACGAAAATTTTATTGTTGGCAAAGCTTGACAGGAGAGAAAGTAAAAATACTCATCTCAACTTTGTGTGTGAGGGGACTAATCGGAAATCCTGACCCATCCGCGGCGGATGGCGTGCAGCAGGCGGTTGACTGCATCTCTGGCGTCTTCGCTGAGAGCGCTTTGGCAGAGTTCGCGCAGTCCGTGGCTTTCAATGCGAGTCAGATTGCCTGAATGAGTGACTTGATAGAACAGTTCAGCGATCGCGCGATCAGATTTTAAAGTCAGAGCTTGCATGAAATCTCGTTGAACTCGACTATTGCAATATCGAGCATTTGAGAAAAGAGTAGGGTGATTGCAGTCGGCTAAGCTGTGTGATCCTTCTTGGCTCGATTTGTGACCAAATTCTGCTAGTATACGTGATTTAAATCACAGAAAACCAAATACCTCGATCGCATAAGCTATGATTGGGGTGGTAACCTCAAGGTTTGACAAAACCTCAAAAAGCCCTGAACGCAAGGCTTTGAGTTCCCAATACCGCCACGCAGCGGGAGTAAGTCCGCTCAACATCGCAGGCTCTGGACTCGGAGATATGTGAAACTTTGGGTTTTAGACATTTGCAGCTTGCAGCTCAGGGCACAAAGTTGCGATCGGCGAGCCACGGCCTGAGATACAATAATTATAAATACTTCTATGCCATCTATAGGCAGGCAGGTAAAAAAATGATAATGATTAGCTACTTTTCGATTGCCTTAATCGTTTTTCTTGTTTGGTTCAAAAGTTTTTGGAATGATACAGCGACATCTAAAAAAGACGTGATATCTTGGATAGCCTTAATAATGGGGCCTTTGTTTTGGCCTGTTGTTCTGCCCCTATCCCTTTTGCAAATTACCAGCAAAAAGTCTGTTGTAAAAACAGCCCAATGTGAGCAAGAATTATAATAAATTAGGGAAGGAGCTGGCTTCAAAACAGTCGCTTATCTCGTCCTAAATTATTCGGCGTGCATCGCTCCAGGCAGCGAGTAATTTATATTTTTTGATGAGAAGATAAATTTAGCGAGAAGGTAGAATCCCAGCAAAATTCTGAATTCTAAAACAGTATTTTTTTACCGCTATCAAATTCTGCCTTCTGCTTTTTGACCCCGCCCAAAAACGTATACAAGTTTCAGACAGGAGTCTGCAGCAGCCCAAAAATTGAGGCTGTTGTTCAAGCTCTCAGATTCATCTGTGGAATAAATCTCCAATTTCCAATTGTTCAACTGAGCCAGATAGACTCAGCCCTCGCTGAACGTATCACACCGAAGTCTCCAATCGACTGAGGCCTACTTTTTTTGTCACATCGTGATTTAATGGTGCGACTCAGTCAAAATTGTTCAGGCAAAATTGTCAGACTCAAATTATCGGACAGCGACCACAACATTTTTACCCAAAAATTACCTGCCACCTCAACCAAGCTCAAAATTGATATGTAATGTAACGTGGCCTGTTGCTTGCAAAAATATAACTTAAGACATATTTTCGCCTGCCGCTGACCAGCTTAAGAATTTTTATACTACCGGTGGCCACGTACCATTAATCGAATGTGGAAAATCCTGGCTAGGCGTTGAAAAACAGCTAGGCTCTTTGCCCTTTAAGCTTTTCCAGCTCCCTTTCTTCAAATCGTAGCAGCTCTAAACGGGAAATTGTATAGTTCGCTTGCGTCCAAATAGCCTAACTATTACCGCAGTTAGATACACAATTCAAGGCAGAGACAGCAATATGAAATAGGCAACAAGAACTGTCGTCTCAAATCGCAAGTAAAACTTATTTTCGGCGATCGGGCATCAGGAGTGTATAACGGGAGCCAGCTAAATTTTTAGAGGTGCGAGATGTTTGGGAACTTCTAAAAAAAAGTGCCGTCACGGTATCCAAATTAGTTATTTGCATAAAAAGTAGGAGTCAAAATGAACCAAGTATCTGAGAAACCAATTTATAGAGTTCTTAATCTATTGTCGTTGCTAGCGCTGAGCTACTATGCAGCTACTTCCATCAATTATATTTTCGAGAGTGACGCTCACATCTACAAGTACGACAGCCAGAGTAATTCCAACGCATCACCAGCGCAACTAGAAGCACACCGCTCGGAATAAATAGTAGAGATTTTCTCGGAATTACTGCCGAACCAAATTTCGGATAATTTGCTAATCGTTAACGATCGGCTCGAAGTCAACAACAATTAGTAAACAACTCTTGGCTAAAAACTTAATATTTGAACTCACAGGTATTAGCCATCGAATATTAGCCATCGAATCTACCACAAAAATCAACTATTTAGTTGGTTCTCAACAGAGACTAGAGTGATGAAAGGATGGCAAAGCATTTTCATCAGTAAAAGCATTAATAGCTTTAGTCATCGCTTCATCAAGAACATTTGAAGGTGGATATGCTTCTGAACGGAAAATAGCTTTGATTTGGGCCCACTACAACTCTATCGGAGATAAATCCGGCGAGTAGGGAGGTAAGAATTTTACCTTGGCTCCGATAGATGCAATCAGAAAATTGATGGCTTCAGCATTATCAACAGGTAAATTATTCATAACTATAATTGCGCCAACCCATAACTGGCGGAGGATTCGCCAGCATCCCAAAATTTTATATCTTAGTTCCAGTTCCCAGATTCATCTCTGGAGTAAATTTAAAATCTAAAATCTAGTGACAGTACCGTCACAAATCTACCGGCTCACCTTTCATCCCAACTTCACCAAAAGACTAGCGCTGCATTGTCCGATTGTCCGGATGGATGTGGATCACGGTGGAAATGACGGATTGGGGTTGAAAAACTGGGTTTTTAGCCAAAATCTTGTATTGAGCGTGAGGGATTTCGGTAGAAACATCAAGGTGATAAGGCTCAAAAGTCCGTCAGGGACTGTGTTGGGAGGCACTTTTGATTGAATCCGGCCTCGATCGTGCACGGGCTTGCTTTCAAAGCCAGCTAAAAAATTTTGATTTCTGGGGAACTATTGGCGAAAATCAAAAGTCTGGTCAGGTACAGTGTACTTAAAAGAAATCGCAGCTCAGTTCCAGCCCCATTGCGGGCGATCGAACTCTCCAGCGATCGACAGTGCCAAGGACCCGGTGCAACTTCTCAATCTTGAGAGCATACTCCGATTAAAAATGGTCTCTGTGTATCTTCCGGGTATTGTTTTAATAATGACTAGCCATATCGACGGTCATTATGGTAAACTCGCAAACGTTTAAGTGGAATATTTTCGTGTTAGAGGAGGCAGTGGTGGAGTCGAGAGTCAAAAGCAGGAAACAACCGAGATTTGCTGCTCAACGAATACAGGATTCAACTCGCGCTCCGAGGCTCGCTGCTGACAATTTAAATTACATGACAGCTTATAGCAGCCGGGTCAATTAGGGTCTCAACCGATGTCCGGTTTCATTTATTGAATCCCTTTGGAGGGAAAAGTGTATTGTAGAAAAATGATTGATCTTTTAGGAGGAGTGTAAATGACACAGGTAACTAATCCAACACAGCCAGCAAGTTCACTACCAGGTGGTACTGGTGGCGGTGGCTCAACCGTTATCGGAATCGAAGGTCAAAACAGGCTGAACGGAAGCTCCGGCAGCGATATCATCTTGACTTTTGGGGGCGCTGATGTCATCGCTGGTGGCAGTGGCAACGAGCTGATTGTATCGGGTGGCGGAAATGACAGTATCGGCGGCGGCGACGGCAACGATACCATCCTTTCAGGCAGCGGCAGCGATGTGGTCGCTGGCGGCACCGGCGATGACTTCATCTTTGGCGGTAAAGGTGATGACCTCGTAGACGGTGGCGATGGCAATGACTTAATTTCTGGCGATAGAGGCAACGACACCGTACTCGGCGGATCGGGCAGCGATACAGTCTTTGGCGGCCAAGGCAACGATATTGTCGGCGGCGGCGACGGCAACGACAGCCTGTTCGGCGGTAAAGACAACGATACTGTCGATGGCGGTGCTGGCAATGACTTTATCTCTGGCGACAGAGGCGCTGATGTCCTGACCGGCGGTGCTGGCAGCGATACGTTCTACTTCTTCTCCAGCGGTGGCGATTATGGCGTAGATACGATCACTGACTTTACCCCAGGTGAAGATAAGATCCGCTTGAAGCAGGGCGGTGTGTTCGCTGGTTTGGGCAGCAGCTTCGAGGCAAGCGAGTTTGTCGTCGTTTCTGGTTTCAACGCAGCTACCCCAGGATCAGCCACGACGAACAAGTTGGTATACGACCCAACAAGCGGTGCGTTGTACTTCAACGGCAGCAATGGAGTTCTAACTGTTGCTCAGTTGCAGCCTGGCCTGACAATTACCTCGAACAACTTCGAGTTGTTCTAAAACAACTGGCTGTTGTGGGGCAGCACCGGATAAGATTCGGGGCTGTTCTCACAAAATCGGTAGTTTTAAAGGATTTCAACCTCACTCTGCCACAAGCGGGGTGAGGTTGAAATATTAAATGCAGGAACTGAAGCAGAGGCAGTTAAAAAAAGTCGATCGAGAGTTATTGATAAAATTAATCGATCGCCCGATCGGGCAGAATATAAATACAAAGTTTTTAACTTAAAATTTCTAGGTTTTACTGAAGCGGTAAAGAAACCGCAACTGCTGGCTAGCAATGAGCACTGAAGAATATATCCGGCAAGCCAAAATTTATTTGAACCGGGGGAAGTTAACTGAGGCGATCGAGTTTTGCAAAAAGGCGATCGAACTTCAACCGTTTTCGCCCTCGGCTTACACGACTTTAGGCGAAATTCTCGAAGCTCAAGGCGATCCGACGGCGGCAAGAGACGCTTTTGTGCAAGCTTTGGAGATTTCGCCCCAGTTTTTTCTGGCTCATGCTTATTTGGGTCAACTTTACAGCGACTATTCGTGGCTGGATGAGGCGGTTTTTCACTACCGACAAGCTCTGGATTTGAAACCAGATTGGGCGGAACTTCATTATAACTTGGGAAATATTTTTCACAAGCAGGGTAATTTGTTGGGGGCGATCGAGTGTTACCGAAATGCGATGGCCCAAAAACCCGATTATCTCGATGCTTTATACAATCTGGCTGTGGTTTTAGATGAAAATAGTCAGCTAGAAGCGGCAATGGATACCTACCGACAGGTGATTGCCGTGGCGCCGGATTACGTGAAAGCTTACAGCAATCTGGGTGTGATTTTGCTCAAGGACGATCGGGCTGCTGAGGCGATCGAGCTTTACCAGCGGGCGATGGAGATTAAGCCGGATTGGGCAACGCTGCACAATAATTTGGGTCAAGCCTTGCTGGACAAAAGTCCGGAAAGGGCCATCGCATCTTACCTCACAGCTATTGAGTTGGAGCCGGACATGGTTTTGGCTCACTACAATCTGGGGAAAGCGTGGCAATTACAGGGGGAACATTCGGTGGCGCTTGCTTGTTTCGATCGCGCGATCGAGATCAATTCCGACTATATTGCGGCCTATACAGATGCCGGTTTTTCTTTGATGGTTTTGGGTCAAGTTGCGGAAGCCATGCCTTATTTTGAGCGGGCAATAGCTCTGAAGCCTAATTTTGTTGAGGCTTACTGCCGCTTGGGAGACAGGCGCAGAGTTGCGACGGTAGAAGATGATGAATTGTCAAGGGCGATCGCTGCGTGCGATCGATTTCTCACAGCACTAACTGGAAGGAAGAAGGAAGAAGGAAGAGGGAAGAAGGAAGAAAAAGAAACTATTCCCAATGCCCAATGCCCAACGCCCAATGCCGAATTACCAATTGCTGAAATTTGCGATAATTTAGCCGAAATTTACTTGCATTTGGGAAATGCTCTAACAGAGTACGGCGGGCACGAATCCGCCGCCGCTTATTATCAAAAAGCTTTGCAAATTCAGCCACAAAATGCAGAGCTTTACTGGCGCGTGGGAAATTCCTTAGCCCAGCAACAGCGGTTCAGTGCAGCAATTGCAGTTTACCGCATAGCTTTGACGATTCAACCTGCTTTACCGCAGGTTTATTTTGAGTTGGCTAAACTGCTGGAAAAACAGGGGCGCTGGGAACGAGCGATCGATTATTATCAAAAAGTTTTAGAGTTGCAATTGCACGGGTATGGAGAGCAGAAAGAGTGGAAAAAACAGAGTTTTATCTGGCCAGATAGCACTTCTATAAAACCTCCTCAGGGTATTTATTTATCGAGTTGGGATTGGTTGGTTAATGCTAAGTTGGATGGTGACAATTATGTGGAAATATTTTGGAAACTTGCACCAGAAGCAAGTCCAGAAAATATTCCGACTTCCAAATTTGCGATATCCAATTCCAAATTGGCAAATTCCGATTGTGCCGGGTTAACTTGCGGGCTGTGTTTGCAGCGACTTTCTAAGTGGTTCGATCCCGTACATTTGGGTTGGGGAGTGTGCCGTTTGTCCAACTCGCAACCGATACCTGTGCAGTCGCCCAAAACTTTTGTGGCTGCAATTCCCAACGGGCGAGTTTGGATTGTGCCACAAGAAAATTATTGGCTGATTTGCAAGGCGATCGCTGTAATTACTCCTGACAATTATTTGTTAGCTGATGTGTCGAGAGATTATCCGGGGTTTTTACCTGGATGTGAAAAGCATGATATTAGAAAACACAGCGTTTTTAAGTTAGAATCATTCCCGCCTCTCAAGCAAATTGACGGCAGCGTGGCGGTGCTTTCTGGTTTGTCGGGAAATGTCTATTTTCACTGGATGGTTGACGTTTTGCCGAGGATAGAATTGCTGAGGCACAGCGGTAGGGATTTGGCGGAAATTGATTGGTTTTTGGTGAATAGTTGTCAGCACCAATTTCAGCGGGAAAGTCTGAGAATTTTGGGGATTCCCGAAGAAAAAGTCTTGGAGAGCGATCGCTTGCCTCACATACAAGCAACCGAGTTGATTGTACCTTCTTTTGCGGGATATTTGGGCTGGCCTTCTGAGTGGGCGATGGATTTTTTGAGGCGCGAGTTTCTCAATGGAATTATACCTAGTTCTAGCTATCCAAAACGGATTTATATCAGCCGCAGCAAAGCAAGATATCGACGAGTTTTGAACGAGGAAGATGTAGTTGAGGTTTTGGAGAAATTTGGCTTTGTTTCTATTTTGCCAGAGTCGATGTCTTTGGCAGAGCAAATTGCTCATTTTTACCACGCTGAGGTGATAGTGGCTGCCCACGGCAGCGGCTTGACAAATACGATTTTTAGTTGCCAGGGAACTAAAGTAATTGAGTTGGTGTCGCCTCACTATATCAGCCATTATTACTGGGGAATCAGTCAATATTTGCAGTTGGAACACTACTTTTTAACGGGTGAGGCTTTTGAATGCTATCCTATTAGACAGTTGATGTATCAGAATTCCCTGACCGAGGATATTTTGGTGAACTTGAGTTCGCTGAAAAAGATGGTTGAAGTTGTGGGTTTGGGTTAGTTGGTGTCTGGAGCAAGTTTAATTATGCCCTCGATTGAGAAGATGGAAAAGGCAGCGGTTGATTTGAGTCGGCAAGCAGAAGTTTATTTAGCCGAAGGAAAGTTGAATGAGGCAGTTGCTGCTTGCGAGTCAGCGTTGAAAATTGAACCGAATTTGGCGACAGCTTGCCAGACGCTGGGAAAGGTGATGCAGGTGCGAGGGGAAATCGAGCAAGCTAAGCAGTGGTATGAATCGGCAATCGATCGCAATCCAAATTTGCCGGAAGTTTATGCTAATCTCGGCAGTTTGTATTCTCAGGGGAAACAGTGGGAAAAGGCGATCGTAAATTGTGAAAAAGCAATTTCGCTAGCTCCGAATTTTGCTGCTGTTTATCGGCAGTTGGCGAAAATTTGGACGCAGTTAGAGAAGCGAGAAGAGGCGGCAGACTGTTGGTATCAAGCTTTTAATATCGAGCCGAATTGGGCAACTGCTGAGGAACAAGTCACTCTGGGAAATAGTTTGGTTGAATTGGGCAAGTTCGATCGTGCTATTGAATGTTATTCGCGGGCAATTAAGTTAAACCCGAAGCTGGCAACAGCTTATCACAATTTGGGAGAAATGCTGGTTGGTCAGAAGCGGTGGGATGAGGCGATCGCCAATTACCGACAAGCCATTGCCATCAATCCAAATTCGTTTGAATCTTACCACAGTTTGGGTAAAACTTGGGCGGAGCGAGGAGAATTCGATCGGGCCATCGCCTGTTACAACAAAAGCCTCGAACTCAATCCCAAATACGCTCGTGCTTACGTGGGTTTAGGTAATGTTTTCGCGCAAAAACAGGACTTTGATGCAGCCATTAAATGTTACCGTCAGACTCTAGAAATTAATGATAATTCCTACTGGGCATACAATTGCTTAGGGGACGCTTTGGCTCACAAAGAACGCTGGTCCGAAGCTATTAGTTGCTACCGCAAAGCTATTGAAATAAATCCCAATATTCCTTGGTTTTATGTCAATTTGGGAATTGCCTTAACCTGCGAAAAATCCTGGGATGAAGCTGTGGCTGCTTTCCTGCACGCGGTTCAGATTGAGCCGAATTTGACTGGAATTAATCAGCGGTTGGGATATGTTTTGCGGAAGCGCAGCGAATCGGGTTTAGACAGCACAATCGAAACTTATTGTCAAGCTATTGAGGTACTGGCAAGCGGGAAAATTTACCACAAATTGCTGGGAATTGAGTTAGATGGAGCGGAGTTTTATATAAATTTAGGCAATAGTTTAGCAAAACAGAAGCAGTTGGAAGGTGCGATCGTATTTTATAGCATGGCACTGCAAATTGAACCCAATGCTGCGGAAGTTGTCGCCCAACTAAATGATGTTCGGGCAAAACAACAGGAGTTATACGCACAAATTGCCGCTTACCGCCACCAAATAGAAATCGATCCGGCTAATTCTAAGCCTTACAACGATTTAGGAAATATTTTACCGCAATTAGGGGAATTAGAAGAAGCAATTATTTGCCACCAAAAAGCCAGCGAATTGAGGGGTTGGCCTGAGTGTGCGTCAAAAAATTATCAATTTACCCAAGATTGGTTTACCCACAATATTCCTATTTGGAAACGGCATTTACAGGAATTGACCGGAATTGCGGATTTTCAAGTGGTGGAAATCGGCAGCTTTCAGGGAATGTCTGCTTGCTGGCTGCTGGATAATATTTTAACTCATCCGACGGCAAAGATTACTTGTATTGATTTGTATTTTCAACAACATTTTAAGGGCAATATTGTTAAAACGGGAGCAGCAGATCGGGTAATTGAATTAGAAGGTTACTCTCAAGAGTTGTTAATTAACTTGGCTGAGGAATATTACGATGTTGCTTACATTGACGGCTGTCACAAACCTACCAGTGCTCTGCAAGATGCGATTTTATCTTGGAGGTTGGTGAAAGTTGGGGGATTGATGATTTTTGATGATTACGAGTTTACGTTTCCCGACAGCCCTGAGCAAGATACAAAAATTGGCATAGATGTTTTTTTGGAGATGTTTGGAAGTCAGTTAGAAGTTGTACATAAAGGCTATCAACTGATTGTCAAAAAAATCGGCAATCAAAGTTTGGGCGAAGAGCAAACTCTGTTGTCTCTGGGTTGGGAAAAGTTGGGAGATATTGCGGCGAATTCGGGTTATTTGGATGAGGCGAGCGCCCGCTATCAAACAGCTATTAAAATTAAGTCTGGCAACTACTTAACTTACCACAAGTTGGGTAAAACTCTGCAAGAGAAAGAACTGTTTGACGAAGCTCGGGCCGCTTACCAACGGGCGATCGCACTCAACCCTCATTTCAGTTGGGCTTACCACTTTTTGGGGGAAAATTTGCAGGCGATTGAGCAACACGAGGAAGCCGCTTCTGCTTACCGCAAAGCTATTGAGTTAAATCCAGATTTTTGTTGGACTTACAACAATTTAGGCGATGTGCTGATGGAGCTTTCTGAGTGCGAGGAAGCTGCTGTTGCTTACCGCAAGTTAGTTAAACTCAATCCCGATTTCTGTTGGTCCTACGAAAGATTAGGTAGGGCTTTGGTTGCACTGGAAAATTGGGAAGAAGCTGCGGCGGCTTACCGCAAAGCTATTGAATTAAACCCCAATGATTGTTGGCTTTACAATAGTTTGGGGGAAGTTCTGGAATTACAAGAAAATTGGTCGGAAGCAGCCGGGGCTTTTGATCGTGCTATTGAGCTAGAACCTGAGCATAGTTGGCTGTACAAAAAGTGGGGTGATGCACTGCGGAATCAAGGGGAATTAGAAAGGGCGATCGCCATTTACGAAAAAGGCATAAATCTCGATCCCAAATCCTGTTGGTGTTACCAAGGATTGGGTTTGAGTTTAATTGCCAAACAGCAGTGGGAACCTGCAATCACTAATTTAGTTCAAGCATTGCAAATTCAACCCGATTTGTTTGAAGCTTACGATAATATAGGTTATGCTCTGGAACAACAAGGAGAAGTCGATGAGAGCGATCGGGCAAAATGCAGTAATCAAAATTTACCCTTAAGTGTTCTCAAAAAATACTGTGGGTTTACAGAAGATTTGACCGTTGCTGCAGAATCCAATCCGCACCTCGCCTGCATTGACATCCACCCTGCGAGTCAAATCTATTTATCTGATTCCAAAACAATCGATAGCAGCCACAGATTTTGGGAACATCAAAGTCATTCCAGAAAAGCTTTTGTTGCCGTATTGCGAAACGGAAGAGCTTGGGCAGATGTTGTGACTAGCGCTGTGATTACTTCAGACAATAAACTTGTTGCTGATATTTCAATGGGTTGTGCTGAATTGGTAATTACTTCCGGCAAATTGCCTCCCGCTGAACACGTCGATGGAAATATAGCTTTTTTATCGGCTCGCTGGGGTGGAGCCGCTTATTTTCATTGGATGTTTGATGTAATTACGCGATTTGACCTTTTGCAGCGCAGCGGATTGATAGAAACTATAGATAAGTTTGTTGTCAATGCCTCGGATTCTTCCTATCAAGCAGAAACTTTAGAGATTTTAGGAATTCCTCAAGATAAAATTTTAGAAAGTCGCTGCCATTTACACATTACCGCCGAAAAATTAATAGTTCCCTCAATATCTTATGACGGATCGGGGGCGGTTTCTAAATGGAAGTGTGACTATCTCAAACAGACATTTTTAAATGAACAAAAGCCAATAAATACAGACTATTCAGAGCGAATTTATATCAGCCGCCAAGAAGCATCCTATCGGCGAATCGTCAACGATGAAGAGGTAATTAGATATTTAGAAAAATTTGGATTTCGCAGTGTCAAGTTAGAAACGATGTCGATTGCCGAACAAGCATCGTGTTTGGCTGCTGCTAAAGTAGTTGTCGCACCCCACGGCGGGGGGTTGACTAATCTAGTTTTTTGTAATCCGGGAACTAAGGTAATTGAGATTTTTTCTCCCCTTTACGTTCCGCATTGTTATTGGATGATTAGCAATTTGTGCGGTTTGGAACATTACTATTTAATTGGTGATTTGGTTGATGATGAGACTCCGACAAAACCTTTACATAAGAATATGCGGTTGGATTTGAACTCGCTGGAAAAATTACTGACTATTGCAGGAGTTTTCCATGGATAATGACTACCACGCTTTGGGGAATTCCTTGCAAGAAATCGGTCGGTTTGATGAGGCTGTTGCTGCTTACAAACAAGCTATTGAATTAAATCCTAATTTTTCTTGGTCTTATCACAGTTTGGGCGATGTTTTGCTGAAACTTGAAAACTGGGAGGAAGCTGTCGCTGCTTACAAAAAAGCTGTTGAGTTAAATCCCGATTTTTCCTGGTCTTATCACAATTTGGGCGATGCTTTGCTGAAACTTCAGCAATGGGAAGAGGCTGCTGCTGCTTACCGCTGCGAGATTGCACTCAACTCGGATTTTGCTTGGTCTTTTTGCAATTTAGGGGACGCTTTAACTAAACTCAAACAGTGGGATGAAGCTATCGCTACGTATTTAAAAGCTATTGAAATTGACGGAGATTTGCCGGGACTTTACGAGAAGTTGGGATACGCTCTCCGACAAACAGAGTCGGATTTAAACTTAGTGTTAGAACAATCTCACTTGCAAATTACACCGGAAAATTGGGAGTTTTATTTGCCGTTAGGAAAGAATTTAGCCAAGTACGATCGCCCAAAAAGCGCAATAATTATTTACAAATTGCTATTGACAAATATACCGAGTTGTGCAAAAAGATCAGCGAAATTAGAGGATTTGTTGCAGCAGCAAGAAAAGTGCGTTAGCGCAGCCATTGAAGAGGATCGCGCATTAGCCTCATCTCGCGCAACTGTCGCCCAAAAACCCGATGATTGCTGGTCTTATTACAATTTAGGTGCTGTTCTGAGCCACCATAAATATTGGGAGGAAGCGGCGGCGGCATTTTTCCAAGCTATAGAAATAAATCCCGATATTCCTTGGTGGTTTTATTACAATTTGTGGGAAGTTTTTGTTAGGCAAAACAAGCTAAATGAAGTTGAGAACTTGTGCCGCGAAGTTGTTGCAGCTCAACCGGAGGCTTTTTGGCCTTATCTGAATTTGGGAGAAGCTTTGACGAGGCAAGGTAAAATTGCCGCAGCGATTGATTTTTATCGAACTGTCAGTTACAAACAAAGTTTTGCATCTCTTATCAGTAAGAGAACAGGCAAGATACCTGTTCCACAAGCAGATACAGGCAAGATGCCTGTTATACAAAATTGGAACTTAAAATCAGTCAAAGTTCCTAACTTTATAATTATTGGTTCTCAGCGGTGCGGGACGACTTCTCTGTATACTTATTTATCCAAACACCCGCAAATTTTGACTCCGATTAAAAAGGAGATGGATTTTTTTTCGTGGCACTTTGACAGAGGTATTGACTGGTATTTGGCTCATTTTCCGCCAATGCCGCAGGGAGAGCAATTTGTAACTGGCGAAGCAAGTCCGAGCTATTTTGACTGTCGGGAAGCACCGGAACGCCTCTACAGGCTGTTTCCAGAGGCGAAACTGATTGTACTTTTGCGAAATCCCGTCGATAGGGCGATTTCTCAATTTTACCGCTTGACTGGCTTAAATTGGGAAGCGCGATCGCTCGATCGGGTAATTAGCGATGAAATTGAACGGTTGAATCAAAATCCCGAATACATCATCGGCGAGGAACCGGGTAATTATTTAGCTCGCGGTAGGTACATAGAATTTATTAAAAACTGGCTGGCTTTCTTTCCTAGAGAACAGTTGTTAATTTTGAAAAGTGAAGATTTTTATGCAGGTGCGGCGGCTATAGTCCAGCAGGTTTTAGAATTTTTAGATTTGCCGGAATATCAATTGTCTGAGTACCAAAATGCTAATCCTGGTTCTTATCAGCCGGTTAATCAATCAATTCGCGATTGGCTGAGGGATTATTTTCGACCTTACAATCAGGAATTAGAGGAATATTTGGGGAGGCAGTTTGATTGGGAATAAAGTTTAGCTAAGATTAGAACAACTTGTAAGGAGGTAATACCGATGCTGACGAGCGAGCTAGATACGCTACTTAAGGAACAAGCACTCCAACGCCAAGATCCTGAAGATCGCTACATTACCGATAGCGCCAACTGGGAACAATACGAGACACTGCTGAATCGGATTGGAGATACAGCGGGATATCGAGTTACTTATTTAGATGGAGTTTTGGAAATTATGTCGCCTTCTCGCCGCCATGAAAGTCGCAAAACTGGCATTGGAAATCTGCTAGAAATTTACTTTGTAGAAGCTGACATCGAATATTTCCCTTTTGGGTCTACAACTCTGCGACAAGAGGAAAAAAGTGGCGGTACGGAACCGGATGAAGCTTACTGTATTGGCACAGATAAAGAATTTCCCGATTTGGTAATTGAAGTGATTGTTACCAGTGGCAGCATCAATAAACTAGAACTGTATAGAAGGTTGAATGTGCGAGAGGTTTGGTTCTGGCGAAATGACCGATTTTCTATCTACCATTTGCGAGAAGAAATTCCGGTTGAATTCGTGTCAAACTGCGGTTATGAATTAATCACACAAAGCGAATTGCTACCGGGAATTGATATCGATATGTTGACAGAATGTGTAAAAAATCCTCACCCGTTAGCAGCAGCAAAGGATTGGAGACAGAATTGCCGACCTACTTAAACAGCAAGTTTTAAATCTGCTAGCTGTCCCAAAGACAATGAACTGAGCGCGCGCGCCCAAGTCCGAGAAAAAACCCGCCTCCCCTTGACAAGTCATACTCGTTATGAGTACGCTATAGTCAGCAAAGGAATTTAACCCAAGTACCCAAGAATTTAAAATCATGCTGACGAACCAAGAAGGTCAAAGAGTACCCAAAGTCACCTTTCGCACTCGCAAAGACAACGAGTGGGTGGATGTCACCACGGATGATATATTTGCAGGTAAAACCGTAGTAGTATTCTCGCTGCCGGGAGCTTTTACTCCCACTTGTTCGTCAACGCACCTGCCCGGTTACAACGAATTGGCCAAAGTTTTCAAAGAAAACGGCGTAGATGAAATTGTTTGTATTTCGGTAAACGACACCTTTGTGATGAACGAGTGGGCAAAAGACCAAGAATCAGACAATGTGACGTTAATTCCCGACGGTAACGGCGAATTTACTCAAGGCATGGGAATGCTGGTAGACAAAACAGATTTAGGCTTTGGCAAGCGGTCTTGGCGTTATTCGATGCTGGTAAAAGATGGCGTGGTTGAAAAAATGTTTATTGAGCCTGATGAACCGGGCGACCCTTTCAAAGTGTCCGATGCCGAGACGATGCTCAACTACATCAACTCCTCAGCAGCTAAGCCGAAGCTAGTGTCGCTGTTTACAAAAATGGGCTGTCCCTTCTGCGCTAAGGCTAAGGCAATGCTGAGTCAAAAGGGCTTGGATTATGAAGAAATTGTCTTGGGCCGGGAGATCACAACTCGATCGCTCCGGGCTATGACTGGGGCTACAACTGTGCCGCAAGTATTTATCGACGGCAAGTTGATCGGTGGTTCCGAAGCCCTAGAGTCTTATTTGGCAGTTGCTTAGTTAAACCAAAATACTTAACCTGCAGGTGCCCGCATGCACACCTTACAACGAGTAAGGTGTGCACTGTGCGCCTTTGCCGTATTTTGCGGTATTTAGCCCGATCGAGCTTCGGAGTCAAAAAGTTCGATTGGTCTATTGATCCATTCTCGTGCAACAATTACTGGGGAAGTAATATTAAAAACGCAAGAAATGGGAGTTAACGATCGTGGATTTGAGTTTAGTATCGTCAAATATCTTAAATCCCCCAATATTAGCTTTTTTCATGGGAATGCTGGCAATTTTTCTCAAATCTGATTTAGAAATTCCAGCGCCCATCCCTAAACTATTTTCGCTGTACCTGCTGTTTGCCATCGGATTTAAAGGTGGCGTCGAACTGTCCAAAAGCGGAATTGACCAGCAAATAGCCCTGACAATTTTGGCAGCGATGCTGATGTCTATGCTAGTACCAATTTATACTTTTTTCATACTGAGAATCAAACTGGACTCTTACAATGCCGCGGCGATCGCAGCCACCTACGGTTCCATCAGCGCCGTCACATTTATTACCGCAACCTCCTTCCTCACAGCACAGGGGATCGACTTTGACGGTTACATGGTAGCCGCGCTAGCATTAATGGAATCCCCGGCAATTATAGTAGGTCTCATTCTAGTCAGTGTATTTGGCGGGGAAGAAGGAAAACGCGAAATAGTTTGGCCAGAAGTGTTGCAAGAAGCATTCCTAAACAGTTCAGTTTTTCTGCTGATTGGCAGCCTAATTATGGGCGTACTGACAGGAGAACATGGTTGGGAAGTTATGAGTCCGTTTACTCAAGACTTGTTTTACGGAGTTCTGACTTTTTTCTTACTAGACATGGGGCTGGTTGCAGCCAGCAGAATTAAAGATTTGCAAGAAGCAGGAGTTTTTCTGATCGGCTTTGCAATCCTAATTCCGATACTCAACGCAGTAATTGCTTTGGTAATAGCCAAATTAATCGGAATGCCGCAGGGAGACACTTTGCTGTTTTCCGTACTCTGCGCGAGTGCTTCTTATATAGCAGTACCAGCAGCCATGCGCCTAACTGTTCCCGAAGCGAATCCAAGTCTTTACATTTCAACTGCCTTAGCAGTGACATTTCCATTTAATATCATTGTAGGCATTCCCCTGTATCTATACGGAATAAATATGTTTTGGAGGTGAGATGATGGAGTCAGTCAAAAGAGTAGAAATCATAGCCCACTCAGTCGAACTAGGCAAGATTTTAGACGGTTTAGACAAAGCTGGCGTACCCGGTTATTCGGTGATCCGTGATGTCGCTGGAAAAAGCACTAGGGATCACGTTTCCCGTGATTCATCAATGACGGCGCTGGATAATATTTATGTGCTTGCTTTTTGTTCACCAGCTCAAGTTTCAGCAGTTGCAGAAAACATTAGACCAGTGCTCAATAAATTTGGTGGGTCGTGTTTTATTTCAGATGCGGTGGAATTGCTAATTACTAGATGCGTCGGGTAGTCATTAGTTATTAGTGATTATACCAATTCGGAAAAATTGAGCTAAACATAGATTCTACGCCATATGTTTAGGGACACGGCATTGCCGTGTCCTTGAGCGAATAGGCAACTTTCATCTTAGGCTTTGGTTCCCATAATCGCCACTGGTGAGAATGCCAATCCGTTTCGCCTTTTGGGTAACTTTTTTATTATTACTTTAGCCTGATTAAAAAAAGGCAATTTTGAAAATAATTTCTGTCTATTATAGCACTTTTACAAGTTGATAAAAATCAGCCATTAGCCATTAGTCAGCGGTCATTTCATGATTAATTGCCCTTCCCAGCCGGGGCAGAATTCAGAATTCTTAAGAGATAGAAAAGAATCAGTTGCAAAAATCCGTTAGCGTGGTAAATTCTAAGCCACAACAGGCGATCCTCTTCGTTGGCGTAGCCCCCGTAGGGGCGGGCTTCGCTAACGCCCGATCGACTAAGGACATTTTCAAGAGGAGTTTAAACATGGCTGCATTAAAAGTCGGCATCAACGGATTTGGTCGCATCGGACGGCTAGTCATGCGTGCCGGCATCAAAAACCCCAACATCGAATTTGTAGGCATTAACGACTTAGTTTCGCCAGACAATCTGGCTTATCTTTTCAAATACGACTCCACCCACGGCATTTACGACGGCGAAGTTGAAAGCAAACCAGACGGGATTGTCATTGACGGAAATTTTATCCCCTGTACAGCGATTAGAAATCCTGCCGAATTGCCCTGGGGTAAATCCGGCGCCGATTATGTTGTAGAATCTACCGGATTGTTTACAGATTTTGAAGGCGCATCAAAACACTTGACGGCGGGAGCAAAACGAGTAATACTTTCAGCACCCACAAAAGACCCGGAAAAAGTTCCAACTTTTCTAGTAGGCGTCAACCACCACAAATTTGACTCAGCCAAAGATACTGTTGTTTCTAATGCTAGCTGTACGACGAATTGTTTAGCACCAATTGCCAAAGTAATTAACGATAACTTTGGTTTGGAAGAAGGTTTAATGACTACAGTTCACGCGATGACAGCTACTCAACCAACTGTAGACGGGCCCAGCCAAAAAGATTGGCGGGGAGGACGCGGTGCGGCTCAAAATATTATTCCATCTTCCACCGGTGCAGCGAAAGCTGTTACTTTGGTGTTGCCAGAATTGAAAGGAAAATTGACGGGAATGGCCTTGCGGGTGCCAACTCCCGACGTGTCTGTAGTTGACCTTACTTTCAAAACGGCGAAGGAAACTAGCTATAAAGAAATTTGTGAAGCAATGAAAAAAGCTTCGGAGGGCGAACTCAAAGGCATTCTAGGATATACTGAGGATGCGGTGGTTTCGACAGATTTTCAGGGCGACGCGCGATCGAGCATTTTCGATGCAGGTGCGGGAATTGAACTGAATTCTAAGTTTTTCAAAGTTGTTTCTTGGTACGACAACGAGTGGGGTTATTCTAGTCGCGTGATAGACTTAATGCTGTCTATGGCCGAGAAAGACGGAATTTTGAATAATTAATTTTTTTGGGATGGCATTTTGGGCGGGTAAGCGTGTCCACCCCACACACCAATTCCTATGAATTTTTGTGGAACGGGCATCTTGCCCGTTCCTGATAATGTTATCTAATGTGAGTTAAAATTTTTTTATTTCCGATTCGATCGCGCTCATGTCTGAATTACCACCGCTGAATAACGAAACTATTTGGGCTATTCTCAACGAAGAAATCGACGATGCTGCCGTCAATCAGCTAGTTTGGCGGTATCTGGGCTACCGCTGCGATACCGAGACTGGCAAGTGGAACAGTACAGGTGTTGCGCCCGAATGGCGGCAAGAGTACCCGGAACCGCCGGATTTTATCGATTCTAGGCCGGCGACGGTGAAATTGACTCGATCGACTCCTCCAGAAAACAAGCAGTTGCTGAAGGAAAAATTGGGCTTTAAAGGCTATAAAATTGGGGAATTCGGGCCCAGACAGACTCGCAGGGCGACGATGGCTAATTGGTTGATGGGTTTTATGGAATCTGGGGCGTAAGAGGAATTTTTGGATGGCTGTGCGGTTCTTGCCACCTTTAGTCTGTCTCCTCTGCGTCCTCTGCGGTTCATTAACAAAAATTAAGCCTGTTGAAAGTCAAAAAAGACTACAAATCACCAATTCCAACCTCCTCACCCCTAACCCTGACATCGGGCTGTTCCGTAAAGTATCCTAGAGTCGGCACAAAACAACTGTGAGGAAAGCTTTATGAAAACAATCACTATATCTCGCTTAACCAGCATTTCCCTGGCTACCCTAATGCTAGCAGGCGTTTCAGTCAATGCGATCGCCACACCAGCCACCACCGAACCCACAACCCAAGTCGCCCAAGCAACGGCCAAAAAGCGCCTCGTAGTCATGGACTTCGACTACGGCCCCACCAACAGCTATTACACTTCCTACAGGGGAGTCGGCGCCGCCAAAGGCATCAGCGAACTGTTAATCAACGAACTCGTCAACAATGGCACTTATACAGTAGTCGATCGTAGCAAACTCGAACAAGTGCTCAAACAGCAAAATCGCAGCGGCGCGATGGATGCCGGCACAGCAGCCGAAATTGGCAAACAATTAGGAGTTGACGCCGTGCTCATCGGCACGATTACCAAGTTTAATATCGACAAACAATCCGGCGGCGGCAGCTTCATGGGAATCGGTGCCGGTTCACAAAAAACCAAAGCTACCGTTCAAATAGATGTGCGGTTAATCGGTACAGCTTCAGGAGATATTCTTGCCACCGCCAAAGCAGTTGGAGAAGCCGATCAAAGCGATTCTAATATTTCCGTTAGGGGTATTGGCGGCAATTCGGGCAGCAGCAATGAAGACTCACTTTTGAGCGCGGCAGTTGACAAAGCCGTATCCCAAATGGTGACTAAACTGGCAGAGGTATCTAAGAAATTAGGTTAGAAATTTTTCAAAATTTTTAGATTTTAGATTGGTAATTGTTAACTCCCCAATCTAAAATCTAAAAATTTTTCAGATCCTTGACCTGCAATTGTACCCGTTAATATTAGTTTTTTTTACGAATCTGCATTTTCCTTTATACTAAACTATATCCATTTCGCTCAATATACTCAAGCATTAACAGTTTAATTAGCAGTGGGACTTGATCCAGCATCAACGCATTTTCCCTTTTGAGTTGGGTTTAAGGCTAGGTTAGAGACTACTTTAGAAACGCCAGCTTGTTCTTGAATCCATCCGATTTCCCCCGGTTGCAGCTTGGCGCTTTCTACTTCAACTGTTGGCTTAACTGCCGGGGAAGGCGAGGGAGTTGTCACACCGGGAGGCAGCTTGGCGCTTTCTACTTCAACTGTTGGCTTAACTGCCGGGGAAGGCGAGGGAGTTGCCACACCGGGAGATGGATTCTGTGCCGGTTTTGAAACTTTAGAAAAATCTTTATTTGACTCGGGTTTGGGAGAGTTCGATCGCACTATTTCAGGAATCGAACAAACTTTCAATTCCAGCCAATTGCCTTGAGGTGTAAGCTGTTTGTTTGTCACCTGCAAAACGCTGCCGACTGGGACTGTTCCTTTGACAGTCAACTCACCAATTGCGACTCGCAAATCCAAGCGATCGCTCTCTTTTTCCACTTCCCCAGCCCCAGAACTTTTAATCTCTATAAACGAGCCGATTTCTAAAGATGTGACCGGAGAAGGTACAGATTCAACAGTTTTTTCTGGCTTGCTTCCAGGATTAATTAAACCGCCTTTGCCAAAAATCGACTCCCCGGCAGTATCGATCGCGCGACCCACCGGAGGGATGAAAAAATAAGCAAATACACCCCCCAAGCCTAATAAAAATAAAATTTTCAGCAGCAGCGAAAATGGGCTTTTGCTTTTGTCCGGCTGTAACAACTGTGTTTTTCCTTCAGAATTCCCATCGCCAAGGCTTGTGGGCCCATTCAAATCCGTTGGCATATCCTCGCTGTCGGAAATTAGTTCGATCGGCGTATCTAAAGGTGCGACAGACAGTTCTGTCAAAGTATTGCCGTCTTCCCTCAAATGTGCTTGACAGTGAATTAAAGCAACAGTGACGTTATCGTGACCGTTTCTAGTATTAGCAATCTCAATCAGCCGATCGCGCGCCTTACCCAAATTAATGCTACCGTCGAGAATTGGCAAAATCTCGGCTTCCCAACATTCCTCAACCCGATCTTTATCGCTCAAACCGTCGGAACACAGCAGCAAAACGCAGTCTTCATCCACCGGAAAACGCTGCACAGTCGGGTGCAAAGTGTTCGACGAAGTAATCCCCAAAGCTTGAATCAGAGCTCCGGCGGCCACTTGTTCCAAAGCATCCCGGTAGAGAGAGTAGCCCAAACGCACCTCGCGGCAAGCCACATTATCATCGAGAGTAACTTGATAGCAGCCGGTGCGGGTAATCCAGTAAGCCCGACTGTCTCCGACGTGGGCGACGTAGAGCTCGTGAATGTGGGCTAAACCCATAACTAGCGTAGTTCCCATCCGCTGGCGGCCTTGGCGGTGTTCGCTGTCGTTGCGACTGGCTATCTTGTCGTTAGCAGCACAAGCTGCCCGTTCCAGCTTGGAAGTCAGGCTCAACGGGTCCCAATTAGCCTGATGCAGGGGCATTTGCTGCAACTTGTCGCGCAGCACACCAATCGCTTCTTCCGAAGCGACTTCGCCACCATCTTGTCCGCCGATACCGTCGCAGACGATCGCGCAAGCTTCCGCACCTGGGCTTCCTGCGAACAGCGTACCGCTGGGCGGATAGCAAGCATCTTCGTTGTGAGCCCGGGATCTGCCTACATCTGTGCCCGTGGCAATTTCAACGTGACGATCGTAATATCGGCCGCACTTTGCCAAAGCTTTATCCAACTGGCCCATCAATTGTTCGCCGTGGCGCACTTGACCGGCAACCATTTGCTGGCAAAGTTGCCTCAAAAAATTAGCAATAGCCGGGTGAGCATCTTCGAGCCACTGCTGCCACAATTTGCCCAACTGCGACAAATGAGGCGGTTTGCGATCGGGCTGCAATTCCAGAAATCGGACCAATTGCCCTTCCACCCGCAACAGTTCTGGAGTCAGCAGGGTCGAAGCCACGCCCTGAGCGATACACGGCTGCCACAACTGGGCAATTTGCCACAGCCAATTGAGCTGCCGCATCGCTGCTGATCCTTTCCAGGAGTCCGCCAATTCCGGCATCAAAGATTCCGTCACCTTCAAAATAGGCCCGTTTTCCAGTAGCCAAATATCTCCCGATAGCTTGCTCATCTTGGACGATACCAGGCCGTATACTTGAGGTACGTGCAACTGATAGGTAAACAGTCTCAGATAAGGAGTGACAACACTCGGAATCTCTTCGGGCAGTTCCGGCAAGTGTTCGGGTTGGGTATCGACAAGAAGTCGATCGCGCTTGACCAAGTAGCGACCAGCGATCAGATCGCCTGGCTTACACCCTTTGATCCCTTCACCTAAAGCCCATAAGTAGTGTTTTGCCACAGAGTTTTGCATAAGGGTTCCTGACGCCTTTGGGCAAGCGTGCTGATCTGAACTATTTTAGCGATTGAACCTCGACGGGTTGATACGTGGCGATTATTTGACACTCCCGCTTTCTCAACAGACGCAGATTCTTAAGACTTTGCAGTCCTAATATCCTGATTTTTCAGGTTCCCGGGTTCACCACGTTTTCACTGTTGTGCGCGTAGTGATATCTGCTACACAAAACTTGGCTAAACTTATTTCAGTCTCACCATTCAATCGGGATTGCTCCTGAAGGGTCTGCTTCCTGCTTCACCCAAGGGAGTCGGCTCCTTCTTGTCCACAGGCGTTAATTCGGGTGTAGCCCACCCTAATCGAATTAATTTTAGTTGAAGATTTTAGCCATGAGTCATCCAATATTTTCAACCTATTTAACGAAACGCGGACTCCCGTTCGACCTTGTGACAGGCTGGTCAGTTTTGACTTGCACGCTCGGTTTACTCTCCCAGATAATTAAGCCTTGGTTTTTGGCATCGCTCTAATTCTACCACCCACAAAGGTTAACCAGTCAAGTTAAGTATGACTAACTTTAGTAAACTTTTTTGCTATTTAGTCCAACTCCTGACAATATTTTAGGCGTGACTTTCCCCCAGTCTAGGGGTAGGTTTTAATGTCTTGTACTGACACGAATAGTTTACCATTTTGTTGACGGCTGGATGAATCTTGCTATGAGCTTTCAGGGTTAGACGATCGTGTGACGCCCAAGTCCTCGGCTTGAAAGCACGATGTTTTCAGCATATTCCTGATAGTGGCAATTTCCGAAAAAATCGCGATCGTCAAGTGAATTGAGATTTTAGACTAACTATAATGGTAGGATGCTGGTACGTAGAAATCACTTGAGCCGATAGGTAAAAATAAATATCAATTCTCGGTTTTATCGCCAAGGGTCATCTGTGCCTCGCGCCCTAGTTTCGCAAGAGAAGTTAAATTTAACCCTACCCAAAGACGGATACAAGCCTGCAGATTCATCTGTAGAGTCAATCTAAAATCTAAAATCTAAAATCGACTGAGCGATGCCAGCCCCCGACAGTAGTCGTGGAGAGCAAAAAAAATGAGATATTAGTTGAAGCCCCCAGATTCATCTGTGGAAGCAATCTAAAATCTAAAATCTAAAATCGACTGACCGGCCTCTGCAAGCTGTTGAGTATTTAACCATGCCCCCACATGAACCCAGCGCCTTTCCCAAGAAGTTGCCCGATCCGAAGCTGCCGCCTGCTGTTGAAATAGACGAAATACTCACTAGCATTCAACATTCTCACAGTTTTTATTACAAAGTGATGAATCTTGAGGTTTGGGCCCTGGTGGAAACCTTGGATGGGATGTTTCCCGGCGCTTGGGGTCAGTTTATGACCAACCGCCAATTAGCAGTTAAACAGTTTTTGGAACGCGATCGCGTTCCAAATTCTCCGGTTGATGCTGGGAATGGGCGGGAGAAGTCCGATGACCGTCGGAAGAAGGAAGAAGCCGGGAGTCAGGAGTCAGAAAGAAGCAGGAAGAACCAGGAAGAAGAATAAAAGCAGATTTTCCCAATTCTCCCTATCTCCACCTTTCCTCTGTATCCAAGTCTAAATCCCCCTCAATCCCCAAAGCGAGAGACGAAACAGCACCCTCTTTTCCCCCCGTACTCCCCTGATTAAGAGAAGTAGGAGGGATCGAAACTCAGCTACAAGCGACATTTATTATGGGTTTCAATCTTAAGTTGACATAAATGCCGATCGCCCGATCGCCCTTACAGGTGAACTTTGGAATCAACTTGAGGCAATCCCATGCTGTAGTTGACAGCGCGGCTGTTGAGATTGTAGCTGATTTGGCCTTTTTGTAAGAGCGATCGTACCAAGTGTTCCAACTCCGAACCGATACGGCGGAGGTTGTACTCCGTCAAATCTTCGCCCTCGTATGCGTCTACGAGTTGGTCGAATTTGGCATATACCTGTTTGACTGACTCGTCGTTCCAGTTAAGTTCGTTATCTGGGTCAATGTCGAGGGTCAAAAGGTCATTGCTGGGTACGAGTTCGTTGTCTTCGAGGATGGCGGTGTATATGCGAATATGGCGGGTTGTTGACTTGAGCTGCATGAGTTCTTATGTGTAAAGATTTTTTGCTGAATTTATTGTAATGGCTGAGAGATACGCGGGGAGGGCGGGCGATCGTCAATTTCTCGGAATCCCAAAATATTTTAGTTGTTCGGTCGTCCAATTTTTGTAATAATCACTTTTCTCTAAAGCATCCGAAGCTGGCTTCAGCTTAGAATTTACTTGAACGGTGAAGCCCGGATACGGCATCCTCCTAGTATGAAGCCCGTCAATATTAAAATCTTCTTGGGGATGAGCGTGAAAAGCCAGCAAGCCCAACTCTGAAATCTGATTATTCAGTTTGTCTATCAATTCTTTAGTTTCTGGTGCACTAATTGCTGTTTTTTCTGGATTAATTACTACCATAATTTCAAATTCCGAATTGTAAAATTCATGAATCGATTTCATGATGGCAGAATCGCGATCGAACTCAGTCAGCGCTGAAAACCGCTCGATTTTGAATAAAATTTGATTAGCCAAGCGTGCCTTTTTAGCGAAGGGACAAATCGGTAAATCCCTGAAAACTGGATGCGGTAACTCGACAAACTCGGTCATCCATCTGAGGGTAGATTCTATAATTTCCGTGTCAGATTCATTCATCGACAATCTATGTATTTGATGTTTAATCCTCATCATACTTTATTTTTATGGAGGGCGATGCACACCATTGGTGTCAATTTAACGCTATTTCCCTCAGTCCGGCAGGGGTTTAAACCCCTGCCTCATAGCTTAAGTCCTCGCTATGAGGACTGAAGAACTCCTTAGTCCTCATAGCGAGGACTTTTGCTATTAGCCAGGGAATTCATTCCCTGGCGGACTTTCGGTTAAATTCACACCAATACATTGCCCACCTTACTGTTTAATATTGGCGATCGAATTTATTCGTGAATTGTCCCATCTGGCATAATTGCGCCTGCGAGTTTTGCCTTTTCCAGATTTACCGCCCCACTTAGGTTCGCTCCCTTTAGGTTGGCTTTTTCTAGGTTTGTACAATTCAAATCTGTACCGCGCAAATCGGCTGAGCTAAGTGTTGCCCCACTCAAATCTACCTGCACTAAACTTGAGCCGCAGAGATTAGCCTCAGTCAAATTAGCTCCACTCAATTTTACTGAGTAAAGCTGTACTCCCACCAGATTTACGCCTGTCAGGTTAGCACCGCTTAAGTTTGCATTGGCTAATTTTGTATCTTTCAAATCGGTTTGGCTCAGGTCGGCCGCAAGTAGGTTAGCGTACTCTAAATTTGCCTGTTTCAGATTTGCTCCACTCAAGTTGGCCACAGCTAGTTTTGCACCTCGAAGGTTTGCTTTACTCAAGTTAGCTTCACTTAGGTTTGCTGTAGTTAGGTCAGCACCCTTCAGATTTGCTTGACTCAAATTTGCTGCACTCAGATTCGCCTGAAGCAGTTTTGCGGCCTCCAAATTGGCTTTGGTTAAGTTTGCACCGCTCAAGTTAGCTTCACTCAGGTTGAAACAATTTAAGTCAACACCAGCTAGGTTTACGTTGGAAAGTGAAGCATCAGCAACGATTAAGTAAGCACCTGCTTTAACAGGGTCAAATCCTGTGGGGAAAATAGTCTGTGCGTTGCACAGCGCTTGTTCAAGTTTTGCTCCCTCAAGGTTTGCCCCTTCAAGGTTTGCCACGAATAGGTTAGTATTACTTAGGTTTGCATTACTCAAATCAGCATTCATCCATTGTGTTTGCCTCAAATTTAAGCCAGTCAAGTTTGCTTTACTGAGGTTAGCCCTACTGAAATTCGTCCCCGGCGACAAATTAACATCGCTGAGATTTACTCCACTCAAATTAGCTTCACTCAGGTTGGCATGAAGCAAATTTACTTCACTTAAATTTGCATTTATGAATTGTGTTTTCCCTAATTGTGCTGAGCTGAGATTCGCTTTGTTAAGGTTGGCATCACATAAATTTGCCTCACTCAGGTTAGCAACAGATAAGTTTGCTTGAGAGAGTTCTGCACCCCTTAGATTAGCGCTACTCAGGTTGACCTCAACCAGGGATTTTCCGCTCAGATTTACTCCGGCTAAATTAACTCCTGTAAAATCTCGTTCTCCCTGATTATACCGTTGCAAAAATTCCTCAGCAGTGATAGCTGGTTCCAGATTTTCTAGTGCAGAATCATCTATTTTTGCCTCTTCCTCAGATTCCGCAGTATCGGCATTTACAGGAGTAGCAGCAGCCTGTTCTACTGCTTCGCTAGATGCTGGAAGCGCTGTCTGATCGATCGCCTCTTCGCGCAATAACTTGTCCACCCGATCGCTAAACCGCCTCACAACCTCAGCATCATCAAGCTTCTCACCAGCAGTCGAGCTTTTCTCAACCGCATTCTCAACATAATATTTATCTACAAAACTTTGCAACCCAGCATTATATCCCTGTCCTACCGCCTGAAATCTCCATTCGCCATTCTTCTTATACAAACGTCCAAATTCTAAAGCCGTTTCTTGGGAAAAAATCTGATTTAAATTGTACCGAACCAATTCGCTAAGAGTCTCTGAATTGTAAAGCCGGATAAAAGCATTTTCAACTTGACTAAAACTTTGATTCTTTTCCTGTCCCTCGTGAATAGTCACAACAAACACAATTTCCTGAATCGCCGCATTGATTTTGCTCAAATCCAGATAAACCGTCTCATCATCTCCGTCTATTTGTCCCTTCCTGCTGTCTCCCGAATGTCGCACCGCACCGTCGGGCGATGTTAGATTGTTGTAAAATACAAAATACTTTTCATCGGGAATGCGACCGTCTGCCGCTAACATAAAAACAGATGCGTCAATGTCGCAGTTTTGTGCTGTCTGGCGGACTTGCCACCCCAGGGCGATCGCAATTTTACTGAAATTAGGACTTTCTTTAGAAAGATTGAATCTTTCACCCTTAGTTAATTCGATACTCATATGCGATAATTCCCTTATCTCATAAATGGTATTAATTATCTCATCTATGTTAACGCGATCGCAAATTGGATTTTATCTCGAAGACATCGAAACCCCAATTGGCAGAACCGTCAATTTAACTCTTACCGGACTAATTCTCCTATCTTCAACCAGCTTCATCGCCGAAACTTACCCGATTTCCGAAACGGTTAGAATTAATTTTCAAACTCTCGATACAGCGCTTTTAGTTATTTTTGTGTTTGAGTATTTATTGCGGCTGTGGTGTGCCGAAAATCGAGTTAAATTTATTTTTAGTTTTTTTTCAATTATTGATTTGCTAGCAATATTACCATTTTTGCTGGGATTTGTCAACGTTAGTTTTATCCGAATTTTTCGCTGGTTTAGAATTCTCCGACTCATCCGCTTTCTGGAATTAAAAATTTCTATTTTCCGCATCAGCAGCGAAGATGGGGTGATTTTTGCTCGGATTTTGTTTACTTTGCTGGCAATAATTTTTGTTTATTCTGGTTTGATTTATCAAGTCGAACATCCGGCAAATCCCGAAAGTTTTGGAACTTTTTTGGATGCTGTTTATTTCTCGGTTGTCACGATGACCACGGTGGGATTTGGCGATGTTACCCCGATTTCGGAATCCGGCCGTTTTCTGACTATTTTGATGATTTTGACGGGAATTGCTCTGATTCCTTGGCAATTGGGGGATTTGATTAAACAATTAGTTAAAAGTGCTAATCACGGAGAAGCTTTTTGTACAGGTTGCGGTTGGTCTGTACACGATGCTAATGCTAGATTTTGTAAAATGTGCGGCAGTCAATTAGATAATGGTTGACAGTTGACAGTTGACAGTTGACAGTTGACAGTTGACAGTTGACAGTTGACAGTTGAGTGCAGTACAGATAACCGGTAGGGAGACGGCATTGCGGTGTCCTATACTTCATAAATCAGGAATACACTGTAACTTCTTCCCTATTCCCTCTTCCTTCTTCCTTCTTCCTTCTTCCTTCTTCCCTCTTCCTTCTTTAAGCCAAGGGTAACAAAATTTCAAATTCAGTGCCTCTGCCTAACTCCGATCGCATCCTGAATGCACCGCCGTGTTTGCCCGTCACTATTTGATAGCTAACTGCTAAACTGGTTTCTTTGAGGGCGCGTTTTTCCGTAGAGAATGATTCTATAATTTTTTTGTACTTGCTAGGTGACATTCCTGGCCCGTTATCTGCTATGCAAATCGAAACCCAGCGAACATGAAGTTTATCTAAATCCGGCGCAGGTTCGGGACAGCAGACTTGAGTTGTGATTTCAATTTTAGGCTGGCGATCAAAGTCTTTGGGCCCTGCACCTTTAAACTCTTTCGCCAATTCTTGACCGACTGCTTCATTAATTAATGTATGAATAGCATTGGTCAAGATATTCATAAATACTTGGTTTAGCTGTCCTGCATAGCATGGCACTGGCGGCAGGTAGCCGTAGTTTTTCACTACTTGGATTTCCCTGGTCAAACGACTTTTGAGCAGCAAAAGTATGCTGTCTATGTTGGCGTGCAAGTCGGTTGGTTTGGGGTAAACATCGTCTATGTGGCAAAAGTTTTGCAAACTGCTTGCCAGCTTGCTCAAACGTTCGGCTCCCGATTTGATGCTGGCAACAGTTCGGAGGAAATCGTTTTGCAAAAAGTCATAGTCGATCTCTTCCTTGAGCCGTGCTATTTCCGGCGGGGGTTCAGTACAGTATGCGTCGTAAACTGAGAGCAATTCCATCAAGTTTTTGCTGTAGTCGCTTACGTAGGTTAAATTCCCCCAGATAAAGCCTACTGGATCTAAAATTTCGTGGGCTACTCCGTTGACTAAACGCCCTAAACTAGCCATTTTTTCGCTTTGAATCATTTGAGTTTGAGCTCTTTCGTAGCGCACTTGAGTTTCTATGCCACGAATTTGCCAGTACGCGATGTTTAGTGCGTTAGGGTCTAAGAGGCGGTAAGATTGGGAGTCTATTTGGACGACGATTGGTTCTGACTGCAATTCGGGCGATCGACGCAGAGCTTGTGGAGCTGCTGCCAAAATGGTTGTACTCTCTGGGACTAATAATATTTCGACGCGAGCGTAACTGTAGAGAACTTTTAGTGGCAGGTGCAAAAATAGCTCGGGGCCTTGAGGTTTGAGCAAATATTCCAGCAGTTGCCTGCGGGATATCATGCCCGCAAACTCTCCTGCTTCCATCAAGACGACTCCCGGCACTAGGGGATGCTGTTCAAACATTTCGGCAACTGCCACGGCCAAGCAGCTCGATTTAACCTGAAAGTCATACAGGGGCAAATCCCAGAGGGTAGACTCTAGGGAAAGGTCTTGATGGCTGCCTTCTGAGAGTGAAGGGCCAAGGAGTTTGGAACTGAATTTATTTGCCACTGGAACTTTTAGTTGCCGAAACGCTGGGAAAGTGAATGGAGAACCTACTACTAAGCTAGCCTATCACTTCACAGCAGGAGCGAACAACCGAGAATATTCTTGAGTTAATCATGTTTTGGGAACTATGGGCAGGAGAATTTCAAATTCAGTGTTCTTACCTGGTTGCGATCGCAATTTGAGTTGACCGCCGTGCTTTTCTGTGACGATTTGATTGCAGATAGCCAGCCCCATACCGCTGCCTTTGCCGGCTGGTTTAGTGGTAAAAAAGGTGTCAAATATCTGCTGGTGATTTTCTGGAGGAATGCCGGGCCCGTTATCGGCAATGCAAATTGCCACCCGGTTGCCGTGTTCGGTTTCTATGACTTTAGTGGTAATTTCGATTTGGGGCTGCCAGTTGTCCGGGCACGGGGTGTGTATTTCTCGATCGGCTGCGTACTCTGTCAGGGCATCTAGAGCATTAACTAACAAATTCAAAAACACCTGACTCAACTGACCGGAGTAGCCGCTTACTAGGGGCAGTTCGCCGTAATTTTTAACCACTGCTATGCTGTTTTTAAAGCGGTTTTTCAAAATTAACAGCGTCATCTCCACGCATTCGTGAATGTCTGTCTCAACAGGCTTTGTCTCGTCCATGTGAGAGAAGTGGTGCAGCCCGTTAACTATTTTTAGCAATTGCGAGGCTCCCAACTCCATCCCTTCTAAGGTGATAGGCAAATCTTCTTGTAAAAAATCAAATTCAATTTCTTCTTTGAGAGCGTCAATTCGGGGACATGGTTCCGAATATTCTTCTTCATAAACCGAGATGAGCTGAAGCAAGTGTTCAAAATAGGACAGCAGAAAAGTTAAATTTCCCCAAATACAGTTCAGCGGATTTCTGATTTCATGGGCTACTTCTGCTACAATTCTCCCCAAACTAGCCATTTTTTCTGTTTGGATTAGTTTGGCTTGGGTTTGTTTGTGGAGCAACTTATTTGTTAATTGGTGAATTCTTGATTGAGCAACCATTAATTGGTGTGCGTCTAACAGTTTGTAGCTCTGAGGCGCTACTTCCACTACTACAGGTTCGTAAATTAATTCTCCTGATCTGTAAAGCGATTCCTCGGCGGCTTCTACTATTAATTTACTGCCGGGAAGTATCAGCGGCTGTGCCTTGGAAAACTTGTATAATACCTCTATTGGTCGCTTGAAAAACATTTCTAACCCGTAGCGGCGGTTAACTTTTTCAAAAAATAGACGCCTGGATATTATGCCGACAAAATTACCCCCCTCTGTCAAAATAACGCCGGGAAGCATGGAATTTTTTTCAAAAGCCTGGGCTACTTCTTTTGCCTGTTGAGTTAATTCAATTTGGCAGTTGTAGAGGGGCAGGTCTAGGAGAGTTGATTCTAAGGAGATGTTCCAAGTACAAATTTCAGGTATATGCAACACTGATAACTCCGAGCTAGTCTCACGCACAGCAAACATAGATGAAACCCCTGTTAAATATTGTATAGATGGATAACTTAAGTTGCTATTAATTGGTAACGGGTAATTGGGAGAGGGTACTATTCTAATTTGTTAAATGAGAATAGTACCCGATGGCCTAACCCTATCGCAGTAGCATTGTCTGCTAAAGATTTTGTTTCTAAGCCAATATTAAACGATCGAAGCTTTTGTGGATATTACGGAGTTCTGCTGTAAACTTTTTACCATGATATACCTGCGATCGCGTGTTTTCCGAAAATTTTTAATATTTATAATTAATTATTGTGATAAATTATACCATTTTTCTTGTGATAGAAGGGAATTGGAGAACCGCGAGCGGCTTATCAGTGAATATACGGGCATCCTTCGAGGGTTGGAGGGCCCGGATCAGCCATCGTCCAAGGGGCTTGAGGTTCCAACGGTATCGTCAAGACTGGGGTCCAGGCAACAATCGGCAGATTGTACAGCAGAAAGAAGTTCGGCCACGGATTCGCTTTCTTCGGATGTAACCGAATGTAACGGATGGAAGGCTTTAGTTATCGTCGCGAGAGAAAGAAGAATCAATGTTCCGCAAGGGTTTGTGCAATTAAGAACGTTCTAACCGTATGGGCGGTTGCCATACCACTCAAAAGAAATGCAACTTTAGGCAACTTCCAACCTCGATGGTAGTCAGTTTTTTGCCATCTGCCATCTGCCGTCTGCCATCTGCCGTCTCAAATCGTCTTAGGGTTCCACCTCCGGCCAGAGGCGTTCTAGCTGATACCGCCAAGCCGCGAGAGTATTTTCGCGAGACTCTCGCCCTAGTTCCATTTCACCCATCAATCCCTCTGCGTAGAAACGGTCTAAAGTCTGAAGGGTAGTTTCCACAGACTGTCCCTGCGCCTTCGCAGCTTTGATGATTTGACGGATGCGGCTTTCTATCAAACCGCCGAAAAAGTCAGACAAACCTCTCTCTTGCAAAGCCAGCAGTCTGGCGACGGCGGCTGAGAAATCGGCGGCCGCGAGTGTGGCACAACTGTGCTGAAATACTCCCCACACAACGTTTTGATGTAAGGCGTAGCGAGTTTCGAGGGTGGTGTCAAAGTTAGCTTCTAGCAGTTTATCAAGAAATGGTTGAGCTTCCTGGGCATCGGCGATCGGCAGCAAAATCCGCAGCCAACTCCCGTCTTCTGAAAGGAGGACTAACAGGCGAAAATTGGGGGTTTCTACTTGCCAAGAAGTAGCAGCCGGCATCTCAACACTGTCACCAAATAAGTCTTTAAGGGTATTGCTAATTTCTTCGGGAGTCATGCGAATTTTAGATTTTAGGTTTGAGGTTTTAGATGTGAAATAGCAGGCTGGTGAGTTGGTTTCAAAAGTTTGTAATATTTACCAGTATGGCTTAGTATCAACTCAATTTCAAATCTCAAATCTCAAATCAATTTAGCAAAAGTAGGGTGTACACCGCGCACATTTCAACGCTTGGTGTTTATGGGCGCACCTTACCCTATTGATATTTACCCATATGGGTCAATCTAAAATCTAAAATCTAAAATCTAAAATCTAAAATAGATTTAGGGAAGCCAGCGGGGGTGATAGCCGGCAAGGGGAAGTTCTTCTGGCTGTAGTTTTGCGGGAGAACCGTCTGCGGGTATGTCTACTAAGGGTAGCAGCCAGAGGCGGCTGGTGGCGATCGACTGTCCGCTATCGTTGCGGGGACTGTCTGCTGCTGAGGGAGTTGCTGCTGTGACTGATTGGTCGAAAATTAATGCCAGCCCGTCGGGAGATAAACTGATTTGGGTATCTAATTGGTTAGGCAAAATCAACAGCGGTTTGATGGTTCCTACCAAACGAGTACCTTGTTTTTTGAGGTCGATGGTGGCGATGAAAGGCTGTTCTTTGTAGCTTTCTGTTTTGAGGCGTTGGGCTAACAAACAGTAGAGACGCTGAACTTGGTTGTCTTGGTTTTTGCGGGGGTCGAAATAAACGGCCATAATGCTGCCGGGAATACGCAATATTTCTTGTTCTACACCTTGGTTATCTAAGATGAAAAGCGATCGAGTAAAGTCGCTGTTGTATTTAACATAGGCGGCGGCAGAGTTGTCGCGGGCCATCCCCAATACTTGTTCGTATTTTGGCAAAAATTCTACTGGGTCTGCTTCCGGTTTGAGGGGGACGATCGCTAATCCTTGTTTTTGAGATATTACCATCGATTTGCTGTCGGGGCGAATCATAAAATCTCCGCCTTGTTCATTTTCCAATGGTCTGGGCGCCTGTTTTTCTTCCAAAATCCAAGGACTGAAATCGCCGGGATTGCTGCGGTTGACGCGCTGGACAACTATGATTTTTCCGTCGGCTGAGAGGTCGAATTTGAGGTTTTGGTAATCTTTGGCATCTAATAGTTTGTCGATTCTACCGGCTGGGTATTTTTGTTGAGTTCCTGAACCCGATTGGGGGTTGAGGCCGGTGGTGACTGTGAATAGTTCTTGATTTAGAGTGCCGCGAGTACGGGCGATCGATCGATCTGTGGCGGAGAATAAAATGCGATCGCTGTCGGGATACGCTTTAAAATCGGTAACGACTAAATCTTTCGGAGTCAGCGCTATCGGTTTCGAGTCGCTGCTAGTGAGATTGACTAACATTAATCTGCTTTCTGTTTCGCCTTGGACACCGATGTAAGCAAAAGCTCGATCGCGGCTGCGAAAGGAACTGCTAAACGGTTGCATCGGCGTTCCTGTGTTTTGGTTTTTTTCTCCGAAATACTTATCGGTTGCTCCGGCGAGTTTGACAGTGTAGGTAACGCCGTAGGGTGCTGGATCTTTGAGGGTGTAAGCCATGCGCCTTCCAGCCCAACTAAATTTACCGGTAAGGGGGGGTTCTAGCTTTAAGTTTTCCTCGACGCTGGAGTGGTTCATCGGTCGAAAGAATGTGAGGATAAAGCCGGTATCTTCGGCGCCGATTTGTTTGTTTTCCCAGGTAAATTCTCGCACTCTGGGTGCTGTGCGATCGCCGCTCAGCAGCAGCAGCCCGATTAAGACGCTCAGCACTAGCATGAGGAAGATGGCCGTGCGGTCGATCGGCTGTTTGAATGGCAGATTAGCGAAGGGTGAAGGATTAATTTTTTTCTTAAAAATACTCACAAATCTTTCTCTCCTACTTTCTGCTGAAAATTAACTGCCAAATTTTCCCTCTTAAATTTTACTGTCTCGGGCGTACTCCCGACCCTCTGAAACGGTTTTTTTTACCAGCGAGAAGGGCTGCAACGAAGTATGTCGATCACTAACTCGGTTTCTGAAAGTGTTGATGCCTCCAGGACTGAATTAAACTCACGAGCTTAAATCCGTGGAGTCTGCGGCACTTTCAACAGTATCAACCGAGTGGAGATGTGAAATTTGACTTTTACCTTTTAGGATGCCTCAGAGCTAAAAATTGCTCGATCGATAGAGGCTTTGAGGACAGTAGATAACCCTACAATTGTGCCAGTTGCCTTCAGGAATATGTGCGATTTGAGATTTGAGATTTAATCTCCTCAAATCGCTAATTCTTGAATAGTTGAGAGTTAACCCTGGCGCTCTACCCATCCTCCTAATAATCATGACACCTACTTAGATACCTTTCACGAATCCTTGACGATTAGTGGGTTGGAAATATTATTAACTGCTGACAGTGTATATGGCGATTCTGGTGCGGGATATAGCTTAGAATATTTGCTATCGTAATGTCTGACCTCAAAATAGTTTAAGTTTGACGGGTGAGGCTTATAGATTGAGAAACATTCCAAAATACAAAAAGTCGCGGCACTCTCTAAAGGCCCGACATTAACTACTTGATTTTTAAAGAGGCGACCTGATTTGATCCACTCTTTCATCTGCTTTCTTGACAAACAGTAAAATGCTGAATGAGGATTGCTAAACTCAGCAAATTTTACACCTTCTATATTTACACTAGATAGCTGATTCCATGATAGCTGCGAATCTATTGTCAAATCAATATATCTCTTTGTTCCTTGATACATTTCAAAACGGTTTGGGTAAAGAAGAGCATTCTCATACCCGCTTTGTCGGTTAAATTTTTCTAATTTTTCTAGAATGAAAGCATCATACAAAACAATGTCATCTTCTATGAATAAAAACCAGTCAAATTTTTCTACTCTTTCGACAAATTCTTCCTGAAGCCTAAACTCTACAAACATGGGATCGCATTCAGGGCCTTCTTGTATCTGAATGCACTTAATTTGATATTCAGGTAAATAGGCTGTAACGTGCCTGTTCGGTAGAGTTTGGATAGTAATACTCAGGTCGCAATGAGCAAAACTCGTCAACAGTCCATCTATTGTGTGCCTGAGTCTCTCTATTTTTTCTGCGCCTTTTTCTGGATTGTTAGATTCTTCAACGGATGTAATGTGTGCGACAGCAGCAAAGACTTTGGGACGTTCTTTTTCGGGTTGTTCGATTTGTTTAAATAAATTTATAATGCGATTTCTTTGATAAAAGAACATCAGTTTAGCATACCTCCTGGTCACTCGCAATATTTCTTGAAACAGAGCAATTTGTAAAAAGATAAAGTGAATTACTTTTCTTTTTGTATTGGGTTCGGCTGACATATAGACAATCTCCTTTTCCTTTACTTAAACAGTTGATTGATGGGAATTAAATCCATCGGTGATATTTTATCGATTGGCAGACCAAAATCAAAAGCCACTCTACACCAAATTAGAGTGGCTAGCACCCCTATAAACAGCCCTGTTAATTGAATATCCTGCCAAAAACAAGTTAGTCCTTCTTTCCACAAACCGTAGTTAGTTACTGCATAGGTAGGAAGGTCGCCCAGAGCTACAGCAATCACGGCACCTAAATTACCTTTTAAGTGGTATCCCAGCGGTATAGTTATACATAGATTCACAAAAGTCAGCAGATTACCCATAGCTGCGTACTGAGACTTTCCTACGGCTAACAGACAAGAACCCATCATATTGTGCAAGGTTGTGTGCCAGATACCTAAAGCCAAGATTGGCATCATCCAAGAAGCCGCCGCATACTCTTTCCGATAGAGTATTAAAATTAACTGATCTCCGAAGCTCACAAAAATTGCTAAACCTACGGCTAATGGTATTAGAATTAACTTGCGGTTGTTCAGGATCTTGGCGCGCAACTCCTCCCGCGGCAACGTGGCTAGCATAGAAATCGAGGGAAAAATCACCCGGCCACTAATGGCGATGATGACTTGGCGCGGCATATCCCCTAGGGTAAAAGCGATGCCGTAAATGCCCAAAAGTGTTAAAGTAAATATTTTCCCGAGAATGAGTCGATCGGCTTGAGAACACAGAAAAAATAAAATCGTAGACAAAAATATCCATTTGCCATAAGAAAATATTTCTTTTACTGCTTCTTTATCCCAAGCAAAGCGGTTTGACTTGCCGGGAATCAAAAAATGGCTCCATACTAACTCCACTACAGCTCCAGTCCAGCCGCCTACAACGATCGCCCAAATGCTGCGATCGAAGAAAGCCCACACAATCATCACTGTAGTAGAAATTATCTGTGTACCCAACTCAAAAAGCACTACTTCCTTAACGCTCATTTTGCGTTCTAGGGTGGATACGGAAGTCGATTTAAACCCTCCTATTATGGTATTTATACTTAGGGCTGGAATCAACCACATCAGACGGGGTTCTTCATAGAATTGAGTAACTGGCCAGGTTACTAGAATTAAACACAACCAGACAAACAAGCTGCGAATAACTTGCATTGTCCAAGCAGTGTTGAGAAATTGAGGCTCGTCCCCGCGCTTGTTTTGAATGATACTTGGGCCCAGACCTATGTCTGTGAATAAGTTAATGCCTACGATGAAAACGTAGGCTAGACCCATTAGACCAAATAATTCAGGCAAAAGCAGGCGCGTCAGAATTAGGTTGCTACCAAATCGGATAATTTGACTGCTTCCATAACTTGCGATCGTCCAAACAGCACCTTTGATAGCTAATTTTTTTTCGGATGACATATACTCAGAATTTATTTCCTAATTACGAGTGTAGTTGCTGAATTTGTTATTTGCAACTCCTACAGGATGCTGCTGCCACTTTTATAGCTGACTGTACAGTATCTTTATTTGTATACGGATAAGGGGTTTTCAGTGTCCATCTCGAAATAAATGTAAAATAGAATCTCATACTTCCTCCATACCTAATAATCATAAGGATTTTTGGGTTCGGGAATGGGTTGGAGGGAGGATGCTTGAATGATTAATTTGCGCTTGCCTTGGAGTTCTTCTACGATCGTTTCTCCTTCTATTTCTAGCCAACTGTCTGGGGCAAAGGTGGTGCGGCTTTGACCGATCAGTAATTTTACCGGCAACCCGATCGGATAGGCGTCGGCCGCGCAGCAGGTAATGATAAAACGCCCGATCCACATATATTGTTCTGCTATGTTGGGGGGGTGAATTACAAATCCTTGAACTTTGACTTTTTGACCTCTGTATGTATCGGGCTCTGGATTGAAATTTAACAGCCGCACCCATTCGACGAGCGATCGCTGTTCGGGTTTTGTAGTATTGCGAAATTCTTGGGGTTGCAGTCTGGTGATTGGCAGGGATTCAGTGAGGCCTCGTTCTAATGCTGTCTGGCTGGTAAAAGTGCGTGGCGTTGTTAGTAAACCGATTAATGCGACGCTCAACATTAAGGTACTGCCGATGCTGGGGGGAAACAAAGTAACGTGTTCAACTTCTGTAATTCTGAGAGAGTTATTTGCTGGTGATGTTCGCGATTTCTTTGTGGTGCGAGCGAGTTTTACGAGTTCCCAAGTTTTTAACCCGCCAATAACCATTAAGCCGATTCCTCCCGCTAAAGTCAAGCCAAAGTAATTGGGGTGAATGAGAATGCTTAATTTGCCTGTAATCCAATATTTGAGGAGCAGTATTCCCCACGCTAAGATAGCTAGGGCGTCCAGCCAGGGGCTAATTTTTTTAAGATTCATTTTGTAACAGTCATTGAGAATTGGGGATAGGGACTTTGAAGGAAGAGAAAGAAACAATAAGAGGAAATAAGGAAGAACAAAAATTGAAAAAACAGCTATCCGTATATCCGTGAGTACCGTCGTGAATCAATGTACTTGAAAATCGCAACTGGTATTATTTATATGTCATATCTAATTTATTAACCTAAATGCAAGTTAACACCGAGGGTCATTAAAAAGGTTAACTGAGCTGCCAAGACAATTATGTAAACTACGGCTCGACTTTTAAAAATTGACAGCATTAAACCTATGCCTTTGAGGTCAATCATCGGGCCGAAAACGAGAAAGGCTAACAGCGAACCGCTGGTAAATGTGGAAGCAAAAGACAGGGCAAAAAAGGCATCTACTGTAGAACAAATGGATACGACTGCGGCTAATAGCAGCATGGCGAGAATTGAGGAAACGGGCCCTTGGCCGAGGTTGAGAATTAGTTCGCGGGGTGCACCAACTTGAATGATTGCTGCGATCGCACTTCCGATTACCAAGACTCCTCCCAATTCGCGCAACTCCTGTACCATAGTATCTAAAAGCAGGCGCAGACGCTCTTTAGAAACGCGGTGGAACATCGAGGAACGTTTCGAGGTTTTTTGTGTTTTGCCTGTTTGTAATGGCTTCCAGTCGTCTTGTAGCAAAGATTCGATCGGCACCGCCCCCCCCGGCTGACCGAGCATAAAAGTTCCCGACTGCAACAGCAGCGGAGTGTTGGCTTGGACGAGCTCTTGTTCGGAAAACTCTGGTTTTGGTAGAGGGATAGCGCGGGCTACAGCAGGTTGCAGCAGAGGTCGCAAGTCTTTTTGGGTGCTGAACACCCAGCCGATAATTGTGGCTGTGATTAAGGAAAATACCACCCGCAAAACTACAATTTCTGGCTGATCGCGAAATGCCGTCCAAGTCGCCCAAATTACCACGGGGTTGATGGTGGGGGCCGCAAGCAAAAAGCCGATCGCGGCTGGTGCGGGCACTCCCTGCATCAGTAGCCTACGGGCTACGGGCACGTTACCGCACTCGCACACGGGAAACAAAAAGCCGATCGAACTGCCCATCAAAGCCCCCAGTAGCGGGTTTCGCGGGATGCGGGATACGAGTTTGCGTTCGTCTACAAACCCCAGCAGCAAACCTGAGAATAAAACTCCCAGCAGCAGAAAAGGTATTGCTTCTACTAACAAGCTGAGAAAAAGGGTAAAAGCATTGTTTAACTGATTCGTGAGGGCGGGTTGCATCGATCACCTACTGGTAAATTGCTATTTAGTTACACGTCTTTGGCAGAACCCCCTGTCGATCATACCAAAGCACAGCACTAAGTTAAGATTCAGTTGAAACTTTTTTCTTACAATCCTCTATCTTATAGCCATCATTAAAAGTCGCAGAGCCTGGTAAGGACACGGCCGTACCGTTTCCCTATAGATATGGCGTACAATATATATCCGTCCCTACTTTTCACCATGGTATATGATTAATGTTTGAATTTAATAAAGCCTTTTCTTGGCTGGAATTAGTAGAGTTTATAATTTAATCAATGCTAGCTTGTGAATGATTTGGAATGGTTAAAGTTGTTTGAATTACACTCAAATTTTCTACCTGATATTTAATTCGGTGGCATCGGAATTGATATTACCCACAGTCAGGACACCGCGCCTGGCAGTTTCCCTACAATTAATCGGCAGCCGATGGTTAGATCTTTCATCGAAAAAAAGTGATTATTTTGGGGTAGGGAAACGGCATTGCCGTGTCCTCCGTTGTCTTCAGTATCAAAGGCCGTAGCTTGTGGGGCGGGACACCATCGCGATTATGGTGCGACCTAAAACTCGGGGACGCGCACCCACGGGTACATTCGACCGCGAGGCGGGCGATCGGGCAATTCCGATTTTCCTCTCTTGTCAATCAATTATATTTCTCAGCATAATAATTTATTAACAAAAGGTTAAGACGATAACTTAAGGTTAATGAATAGTTAAATAGTCGAACCAAACGTTAATACCGCTCAAGTCAGTATAAAATAAAGTCAGGTATAATTACCAGGGCGCATTTATCTCGGTGATACTCAATCTTGCCTAATACTTTAAGTGGTAACATCCCATTTACTACAGTCAGTTTTTTGTGTAATTAAAAAAGCAGTTGGTCAGGATGATCCCGGTCAAAGCACTCAGCAACTTACTTGCTGACCTTTGGTAGCTGAATGTCTGCTAGTAAATAGAACCCCAAAAAAGCGTACTGATGAATTTATGTTGAATACCTCCTGCGTAGAAAGACCAGTCCAACCCATCTCCGAGGCTGACCTAGGAGAACTTTGTTTAGACTCTACTCTCCAACAATTGTCGCTTTACGATTTTCAGGTAGAAGCTACGGATTGGGGAATGCGAATTTCTCAGATGTTAGAAGCTAATCCGCTGTTACCCGGAGTCATTGTGACCCATCAAGGTGAATTTGCCGGCATGATTTCCCGGCGGAGATTTTTAGAATTTATCAGCCGTCCTTTTGGGCGAGAATTATTTTTAAAGCGACCTGTGAGGGCTTTGTACCGCTTTGCCGAAACTGAGAGTTTAATTTTTCCCAGCAATACTTTAATCGTGGATGCGGCCAGGAAGTCGCTGTTGCGATCGAAAGAACTGCTTTACGAACCGATTGTGGTTCAATTGTCACCTCAAACTTATAGTTTGCTAGACGTGCACGAACTGTTAGTAGCGCAATCCAATATTCATGAACTAGCAACAAAATTGCTAAGGCAGCAAACTCAATCTCAACTAATTCAAACCGAAAAACTAGCGAGTTTGGGACAGATGGTAGCTGGAGTCGCCCACGAAATTAGAAATCCCGTCACCTGCATCAGCGGAAATCTAGGCTTTTTGTCTAACTACTCGAAAGACATTATGGAGTTGCTGTCTGCTTACGAAGACATTGTGGGTAACAGCGAAAAAATTGACCAACTCAAAAAACACATAGAATTTGATTTTTTGCAAGAAGATTGGGTAGAAATTCTCAAAAGTATGAAAGTTTCATCGCAGAGGCTGACCGAACTCGTCACCAGCCTGCACACCTTTTCTCACATGGACGAAACCCATTTGAAACAAGCTAACATCCACGAATGTATTGACAGTACGCTGCTAATTATGAAAAACCGTCTCAAGTACGGAATTGAAGTAGTGAAAAGCTATGGAGATTTGCCTTTGGTCAAGTGTTACTCTGGTCAGTTGAGCCAGGTATTTATGAATATCATCAGCAATGCAATCGACGCTTTGGAAGAGGTAAAAGCAGAAAAAGATTTTATGCCTGCGATTACTATTGAAACTGAGGTAATAGATAGTTCTGACGGAGACTGCGTTAATTCGGAATTAATTCAAAATTATGTTATGGGCGATAGACAAAATGCAAAACCGCTATCATCCGCCAGCCAAAACGTCGGCTTTAGCCCCGAAGCAGCCGAAAAAAATCAAAATAATGCTTGGATAGCCATCCGAATTGCCGATAACGGGCCAGGCATTCCGCCAGAAATTCAACGGCGGATTTTTGAGACATTTTTCACCACTAAACCTGCGGGGAAAGGTACCGGTTTGGGGTTGGCAATTACCCATCAAATTGTTACGGAAAAGCATAAAGGCAAGTTGAATTTGCATTCTACGCCCGGTACAGGTACTGAATTTGAAATTTTGTTGCCATTGATTTGAAGGAATCAGTCATATCTAATCTATTAGCATCGGAATTATTTCTATCTCTCTGCGTGAATCAGCGTCAAGCCATTGTCATCTGCGGCAGAGAAATTTTATTTTTTTAACCGCAGATGAGGGCAGATAAACACAGATTAACGCAGATGAATTAGATCTATTCGGGTTGCAGCATCGGTGACTGTTGACTGTTGACTGTTGACTAATGACTACTGACTTTTTTTAAGCTCGAAGCTGAACTGGCATCACCAAGAATGTAGCATTGACTCCGCCTAAAGGCTGAAAAATTACAGGGGCAAGAGCACCGTTTAATTGCAGTTGAATTTCTGGGGATTGAGCAGTTTTCAAAATGTCAATTAAGTATTTCACGTTGAAAGCAATATCTATGCTATCTCCCGAAATCTGTGCGGGCATTGACTCTTTGCCGCAGCCGACATCTTTAGCATCTACAGACAAAGTAATTTCCTGATTCTCCTCGTCGATGCTGCATTTGAGAATATTATTTTTTTGGTCTGCAAACACGGCAATTCTTTCTACTGCTGCTAAGAACGATCGCCTTTCTAAGGTAATTTGCCGCTCAAAGGAGGGCGGAATCAACTGGCGGTATGCGGGATATTGCCCTTCCAAGGTGCGGGTTGTCAGCCGCTGGTCTGCCCATTCAAACACTACTTGACCGTGTTCAAAATGCAGGGTTACAGGTTCAGTCCACTGTCGCATCACCAGCATTCTTTCTACTTCCCGCAATGCTTTAGCGGGGACTGTCACCTCAAATTCTTCTTGGGTTTCTTCGCCTTCAGCTTTTTCATTTGCAGTTTGAACTACTGCCAATCTGTGGCCGTCTGTAGCTGCAAATTCCAAGCAATCTTGCAATACTTTTAAATGCACGCCTGCAAGTACCTGTTTTGCCTCGTCGGGGCTAGTAGCAAATAAAGTTCCTTTGAGTCCTTCTATCAAGGCTTCCGGCGGCAATTTGAGGATTGTTCCGGCTTCGATGGCGGGCAATTCTGGGAATTCTTCCGGGCCCATGCCTCTAACTTGGTAGCTGCCAGAACTGCAAGTGAGATATGCTACGGTGTCCCCCGCTTCGTCTTCTAAAGTAATCTCTCCATCCGGGAGTCTCGAAACAATATCGTTAAGCAATTTAGCGGGTATTGTAAAACTGCCGCCGCCTGTTACTTCTGCTGCGAAGCTGGTACGAATGCCCAAACTGAGATCGAAAGCTGTCAAGCTAACCCGCTGATTTTCCTCATCCGCTACTAAGAGCACGTTGGCTAGTACCGGATGTGTCGGGCGGGAGGGAACGGCCCGACTTACCAACGAGAGGTTGGCGTTGAGGTCACTTTGGGTGCAAACCAATTTCATGGTAGGAAGGTTAATTAACCGGATTTGAAACAGAAACAAATCGTATCACAGAAAGCCAGCGGGTCGGTTTTTCTGTGTGTAGGGCTTAAGCATGGGGCGCTTATTCCCGGTTTCTACGCAAAATTTTGCCTGTAAAAACGAGAAATCTTCGTATAAACCGGGTTTCTGAGGTTAGCGCGCGTCGCGAACTATGTGTGTAGGGTGTGTAGGGCTCACCAGTTTTTTTTAATTTATTTAATTATTTTTGTATCGATCGCCCTGTGGAAACTGTGGAAAAAAAAGCTAACTGCTTGCTGGGAATCACTTGTAGGTAATAAATACCTGTGGAAAACTTGTGGAAAAGCTGGTGCGGTCGATCGCCCATTTTTGTGCAAAAACTGTTTCGGGCGATCGAGTAAAGTTTTCCACAAACGGAGGGCAACTTTTCCACAGGTTTTTCCACAGGCAAGCTGCTACGCATAGAAATTGTCTGTTATCGGAGAGTTACCCGTTCGGTGATGCGGATCTTGAAATCGCTACATAGAGTCATTGGTGTGACAACTGACTGACAACTAACTGACAACTGACTGACAACTGACAACTGACCGAAAGCATCCAGAATACAAGTCCCAGGATTCATCCGTAGAGAAATAAAAAACCTGTATCCGATAAAGGAGCACCTGAATTTATCCGTGGGGTCAATGCTTCAATTCTTTAATCTAAAATCTAAGATCGATTGACTTCTTCTCAAGTTTTGCGGCTGACAACATTAATTCGATCACTCAACTGACGCAAAGTTTGAGCCAAATTCGGGTCAGTGTTCCGCAACTGAGCAATTTTGTCACAACTGTAAAGCACAGTCGTGTGATCTTTGCCACCGAATACTTCGCCAACTTTCGGCAAACTCAAACCAGTATGCTGCCGAATTAAATACATCCCTATTTGACGTGCCAGACTAATTTCTCGCCGACGGGAAATTCCTTTCAAATCTTCAACAGAAACATCAAACTCCTCAGCCACAACTGCAATTACTGCATCTGGCGTTGCCTCGACGCTTTCAGTTTGCGGATTCAAAACCGGGGCGATATTTTCCACGGTCATCGGCAAACCAGTAATTGAAAGATATGCTACCGCCCGAATCAAAGCTCCTTCCAATTCGCGGACGTTGGAAGTGTAACTAGAAGCAATATATTCAATGACATCTCGCGGCAGCCGCATATTTTCATACTCAGCTTTTTTCTGCAAAATTGCCATCCGAGTTTCCAAGTCTGGCAATTGAATATCGGCAATTAATCCCATGGAAAATCTGGAACACAAACGCTCTTGCAGGCGGGGGATTTGCTGCGGCGGGCGGTCGGAAGCTAAAACTACTTGATTCCCGGCTTCGTGCAAAGTATTAAAGGTGTGAAAAAATTCTTCTTGAGTGTATTCTTTGCCTTCAATAAATTGGATGTCATCTATTAATAAAACATCTGCAGCCCGATAATGATCGCGGAAAGTTTGCATACTGTCTTTGCGAATTGCGGCGATTAAATCGTTTGTAAATTTCTCAGTAGAAACGTAAAAAATCTTGGCGTTGGGGTCAATTTCCAAGCGATAATGGCCGATCGCCTGCATCAAATGAGTTTTGCCCAAACCGACGCCACCGCACAAAAATAGGGGATTGAATTCTCGGCCCGGAGACTCGGCTACCGCGAGGGAAGCCGCGTGAGCCATGCGGTTGTTGGAACCGACGACAAAGCGGGAAAATAGGTATTTGGGGTTTAAATTGGCGGGTTTGGGGGGGTGAAGCGAGTGGCTTTCCGGGACATCGGCGATGGGGGATGGCCAAATTATGGCGGAGTCGCTGCTGCCGCCTGTTTCGTTTCCTCCGGCAATTGTCAAGTAAATGTCTACCGGATAGCCCAGAATTTCTGCGACTGCATCGGCAAGGATTTCTCTGTAATATTTTTGCAACCAATTGCGAGCAAAGGGGTTGGGGGCGCTGACGATCAAACAGTTATTTTCGAGTTGTTCGGCCCTAGCAGTTTTGATCCACGTCTCAAAGCTAGGTCTGCTCAGTTGTACCTGGAGACGTTCAAGTATCTGATTCCACAGACTTTCGAGGGGAATGTCCACTGCTCACCTCTGCCGATCGGCATTCAAGATATTAATTCTACAGTCTAGAGAGTTTAGTCCTCAGATGCTAAAGTTTAAGGGAGTCTGCCGATCGCCAAAATTTTTGCGGCTCTGCAGCCCAAACCAGGTATCGGGGAGCTGTTCAGCAAATATTTAGATTTGGCAGGAAAGCCTAAAAACGTGGCCATGAAGAGTTCTACTGGCAAATTTTGGAAGCAACCGGCAATTTACATATTGCTGCTGGTAACGGGAGCCGGAGCCGCCATGTTGGGCGATCGTCTGACGGTTTCTCAATTTCGTGCAAATTCTGGGGATTCTGGACAAAGGGCGCTGGAACCGAAATTGCAACTGCCTCGTAGTACAAAGGATCGAGTTAGCAAAGTTTTGCCGCCTGCTTCCTTATCGGGCGACGGAACTAATGTGAATTTTATTGTGGCTGCGGTGGCAAAAGTTGGCCCGGCAGTGGTTCGGATCGATGCTTCGCGCCGAGTGAAACCGGGAAATAGAGGGCTGTCGCCGGAAGATTTTTTTGGCATAGAACCGAATTCGGGCGGCCGGGGCGGAATCGAACGGGGCACTGGTTCGGGTTTTGTGATCGGTGCCGACGGCGTGATTCTCACTAACGCTCACGTTGTAGAGGGAGCCGATACGGTAAATGTAACTCTCAAGGACGGCCGCAGCTATCAGGGGCGGGTGTTGGGGGCGGATAAGGTAACGGATGTGGCTGTGGTGAAGATTGAGGCGAATAATTTGCCTGTGGTGGCGATCGGCAATTCCGATAAGCTGTTGTCTGGGGAATGGGCGATCGCGATCGGCAATCCTTTGGGTTTGGACAATTCCGTAACTGCGGGGATTATTAGCGCTACGGGGCGATCGAGCTCTGATGTGGGCGTACCCGACAAGCGGATCGGTTTTATTCAAACAGACGCTGCAATTAATCCGGGGAATTCCGGCGGCCCGCTGCTGAATGCTTCGGGCCAAGTTATTGGCATGAATACGGCGATTATTCAAGGTGCTCAAGGATTGGGCTTTGCGATTCCCATTCAGGCGGCCCAACAGGTGGCGAAGGAACTGATTTCGACGGGGAAAGTCGAACACGCTTATTTAGGCATTGAAATGGCGACGCTGACTCCAGACGTTAAGCAGCAAATTAACAGCAACGCTAACAGCAGCCTGCGAGTTGCAGTCGATCGGGGTGTGGCTATTGTTAGCGTTGTTCCTAATTCTCCGGCAGCAGCAGCCGGTTTGCGGGCTGGAGATGTGATTCAAAAAATTAACAATCAGCCAATTATTCAGTCGGAAGCTGTTCAGGAGTTCGTGCAAAATGCTAAGGTTGGCGGGCTGTTGCAAATGGAAATCAACCGCAACGGGCAAATAGTTAATTTGACTGTTAAAACGGGAAGTTTGCCGGTTCAAAAAGTTGGATAAGAAGGAAGAAGGAAGAAGGAAGAAGGAAATAATAATTTGTCAGTAGTTAACGACTAACAAATAACCACTAACCAATAACGACTAACCACCAATAACTATGGCAGAAATATTACAAATATCGCAATTAGGAAATCCCGTGCTGCGCCGCCCGTCGCAAGTTGTCGAGAATATTAAGGACGATCGCATTCAACAGTTGATTGACAGCTTAATCTGTACAGTACAGCAGGCAAACGGAGTGGGGATTGCCGCCCCTCAAGTGGCTCAGTCCGATCGCCTGTTCATCGTTGCCTCCCGTCCCAATTTGCGGTATCCCCAAGCACCTCACATGGAACCCACAGCGATGATTAATCCGCGGATTGTGGCTGCATCAACAGAGACAGTCAAAGACTGGGAAGGCTGTTTGAGCATTCCGGGGATTCGGGGATTGGTGCCGAGAAGTAGGGCGATCGAGATAGAATACACCAGTAGAGACGGCAAACTCCACCGACAAGAATTGACAGACTTTGTGGCCCGGATTTTTCAACACGAACACGACCATTTAGATGGAATCGTGTTTTTAGACAGGGTAGAAAGCACCGCAGAACTGATGGCAGAGGATGAGTACCAAAAGCAATTTGTTAATTTACTCCCTTGAGCACAAATCAGTGAGTTGATTTGAGATTTACTTGTTATTACTCGTTTTTTGTAGCAGAGTCATTGAATCTATAACAAATAGTATGAACAGCAATCAACTACCTGCAAATCATCAGCCACAAATTATTTTGATTACGGGGAACATGGCTGCTGGAAAATCAACTGTTGCCCAATCACTTGCCGAACGGTTGCCCAAAAGTGTTCACCTGCGCGGAGATATCTTTCGTCGCATGATTGTGAATGGGCAGGCGGAAATGGCGTTAAATTTGTCAGCAGAGGCATATCAGCAACTTCAACTGCGCTATCACCTGGCAGCAATGGCAGCGCGACACTATCTCCAGGCTGGCTTTACGGTTGTCTATCAAGACATCATCATTGGTTCGGCACTCAGTGAGGTAGTCGCCGCGTTTCATGATGTGCCGTTGTCAGCGATCGTTCTGTGTCCCCAGGCAGAGGTTGTAGCGGCACGAGATGCAGCAAGATCCAAGACCGGATATGCCAACGAAACAATGGTTTATGCATTCGATCGCATCCTCCGCACCGAAACTCCTCGCCTTGGCTACTGGCTGGATTCAACCCATCTAACGGTTAAAGAAACGGTCGATCGGATTTTGGCAATTTTGCAAGATGAATCAGTTAAATAACATCGCTATGTGCCTGAGCGCGATCGCTCCTAAATCAATAGTTTAGAGGGAAGACACCTTATACTTGACATTTAAAATTTGTGGTATAACTGTTAACAATAATATCAAAGATGTTGCGAACAGGAGAGCAAATGTCTATCAATTTGGAAAAAGGCGGGAGAATCAATCTATCTAAAGAAGCACCTGGGCTGAAAAATGCCGGGATTGGTTTGGGATGGGATATCAATGCTACCGACACGGGCGCAGCGTTTGATTTAGATGCTTCCGTGTTTATGTTGGGGGCTACTGGCAAAATCCCCGGCGAAAAATACTTTGTTTTCTACAACAACAATCAATCGCCGGACACTTCTGTAATACATCTCGGAGATAGCAGAACCGGAGAAGGATTTGGCGATGATGAAACCGTTACAGTCGATTTAACCAAGGTTGATCCGGCGGTGCAAGAAATTGTGTTTGTGGTGACTATCCACGAAGCAGAATCGAGAAGGCAAAACTTCGGTCAAGTGCGGAATGCTTTTATCAGGATTTACGACACTACTACTAACACAGAAGTAACGAAGTACGATTTGGACGAGGATTTTTCTAGGGAGACAGCGGTAGAGTTTGGCAGACTTTACAAGAAAGACGGTGAGTGGAGGTTCCAAGCTGTAGGACAAGGCTACAATTCCGGCTTGCAAAGCTTTGTAGATAAGTATGCCTGATAAAAGGTCGATCGATCCTAGCTAAATAAATCGAGGGGAAATTCGGAAGCAGGAATGTTTCCCTCGATTTTAAGCAATCAGACTCATGAGGTGACAAACGAGATGGGAATTCAATTAAAGAAGGGCGAAAGATTTAATCTTTCTCAAACATCTCCAAGTTTAACAAAAGTTGCGATCGCCCTGGGATGGGAAATAGCAACTCAACAAGATTTATCCAACCCAAACCCGCAAAGCTGCGATATCGATGCCTCGGTTTTTGCGTTAGGTTCGGGCGGAAAAATTCCCGACGAAAGATACTTTGTATTTTACAATAACTCGCAGTCACCGGACGGAGCGATCGCCCATTCAGGAGATAATCAAACCGGGCAAACTCAAAAGGATGACGAGACAATTTATGTAGACTTAGAAAAAGTAACGGCTGCGGTTGAGGAAATGGTTTTTGTGGTCACGATTCACGACGCACAAGCTAAACATCAAAATTTTAGCCAAATCAGAAATGCTTTTATCCGATTGTACGATCGCCAAACCGGCAGCGAACTAGCCCGGTATGATTTAACAGAAGCTTTTTCTGAAGAAACAGCAGTCGAGTTTGGACGGTTGTATAAAAAGGATGCAGCTTGGAGATTTCAGGCCGTAGGACAAGGATATAAAGCAGGGTTGCAGAGTTTTGTTGATAAGTATCATTCAGAGATTAAACAGCAAGAAAAACTACCACAACGTACAGTAGAACTGCCTAAATTACCAGTTATTGAAGATAGCCACAAAAGTCAGAAAGCTATAGCATTAGACAAAAAGCTTGAGGAGAAAGCGCCGCACATTTTTAATCTTGCTAAGAAAGCCGATATCTCGCTCAAGAAAGCAAATCTCACAAATCACAATGCTCAAGTAGCGCTTTGCCTCGATATTTCTGGTTCCATGTCTTCGCTGTACAGTTCAGGAAAAATTCAGCGTTTGGCAGAGAAGATTTTGGCTTTGGGATGTCGGTTTGATGACAACGGATCGATCGACATATTTCTGTTTGGAGTCAACCCCCACAATCCCGGTGAAATGTCGATCGACAATTTCTCAAGCTTCATCCACCATATACTGCAACAGTATCCTTTAGAAGGAGGTACTTACTACGGTAAAGTGATGAAGGAAATTAGAAACTTCTATTTTCCCGATGCTCGCGGTAGCAGGCGCTACGCACCTATTAAAGCCGATCGACCTGTCTACGTGATGTTTGTAACTGATGGAGAGACTGCCGACGAATCGGAAAGCAAGCAGCAGCTACAATGGTCGTCCCACGAGCCGATATTTTGGCAGTTTATGGCGATCGGCAAATCGCAGAAGGATGTCAAAAGTAAGGGAGTTCGAGGGTGGTTAGCAAGAGCCGTAGCGAGCGATTTTAGTTTTTTAGAGCAGCTTGACCAAATGGGCGATCGCTACCTAGACAACGCAGATTTCTTCAGTTTAGAAGACCCGGAACATATTGCCGATGAGGAATTATACGATTTGTTGACCGCCGAATATCCGCATTGGGTAAAATCAGCTCGACTCAAAAATCTCTTACCCTAGAAACAGCTTTTGCAGGCAAACAAAATGCTAGCTTAGGGCAATCATTCTACTTCAGAATAAACCTTACAAAATCACAAAACTATGGCTATCAACTTGACAAAAGGACAATCAATCGTTCTCAGCAAAAGCGAATACGACTTGTCCAGACTGACAATGGCTTTGGGCTGGGATGTTGCACAAGCTAAAAAAGGTCTTTTCGGGCGAAGCAGCGGTGCAAATTTTGACTTAGATTCCTACGCTATGCTGCTGGGAGAAAATGGCAAAATAAAGAACTACAAAGAGGATGTAATTTATTACTCTCATTTGGAGTCAAAGGACAAAACAGTTGTTCACTCAGGCGACAATCTCACGGGGGCTGGAGACGGAGACGACGAACAAATATTGGTGAAACTGAGCTCTTTGCCAGCACAATATCACAAAATTATTTTGGGCGTAAATATTTACGATGGAAAAGAGAGAAAACAGCATTTCGGCCTGGTACAAAATGCTTTCGTGAGGGCTGTAGATGCCGCCGGGAAAGAAATAGCTCGCTATCGCTTGTCAAATGACCCTTCTTATGAAGGAAAATTAAATATGTTGATGGGAGAAGTCTATCGAGAAGGCAGCGAGTGGAAGTTTAAGGCTTTGGGAAATCCTTTGGCTGAAGATATGAACGGTGTTGTCGGTTCGTTTATGCGGTGATATGAAGGATGTTTTTTAACCGCAGATTAACGCAGATTAACGCAGATGTAATTTCATCTGCGTTAATCTGTGTTAATCCGCCGACATCTGCGGTTTAAAAAGCCACTCCAATCAATCTTTGACCGGCCGCATTGTCGGGAACATCACCGCATCTCGGATGCTTTGAGTATTAGTTAAAAGCATCACCAATCTGTCTACGCCGATGCCCATTCCGGCACAGTTAGGCATTCCCAAAGATAGCGCTTGAATAAAGTCTTCATCCATTGGATGCGCTTCGTCATCGCCGGCATTTTTCTGCGCCAACTGTTCCTCAAACCGCTTTCTTTGCTCTTTGGGATCGTTCAATTCTGAAAATCCGTTCGAGTATTCTGTACCGTTGATAAATAGCTCGAAACGTTCTACAAATCCCGGCTTGCTGCGATGTCCTTTTGCTAAAGGACTGACTTCAACAGGGTAGTCGATGATGAATGTAGGTTGAATTAGTTTGGGAACAACTAATTTGTCAAAAACCGCATACAGGACGTAGCCTAAACTCTGTTGTTCTAGCTTAGACAGGTGCAATTCTAGTTTGCTTGCAGACGCGATCGCACTTTCCAAGTCCAAACTGTCAAAATCCAGCCCAAACTCGTCTCTGACAGCTTCTACCATCGTTTTCACTTGCCAGTGTTTGCCGTTGAAACCGGGATATTTTTCGCTGTAGTCGAACTTGCGTTCTAAACTAATCGTTTCTCCCTGATTTTCAATTTCCTTGACATCCCCAAATACCGCCGCCGCTGCGAAACACATCACGTCTTCGACTACTCCTAAAATGTCGAAAACATCAGCATAAGCTTGGTAAACTTCTAAAGAGGTAAACTCTGGATTGTGTGTGCTGTCAATTCCCTCATTTCTAAATGCTTTCCCTAGTTCAAATACTCGCTCGAAACCGCCGCAAATTGCTCTTTTTAAGAATAATTCGGGAGCCACTCGCAAATATAAATCCACTTCTAAAGCATTATGGTGAGTGATGAAGGGCTTAGCAGCAGCACCGCCATAAATAGCTTGCAGTGTTGGCGTTTCTATTTCGTAAAAATTTGCTTGCCACAGATAGGAACGGATGCTTTGAACGATGCGGCTGCGAAGCATAAAACGATTGAGCGCATCTTGGTTGCTTGCCAAATCCATTTCGCGGTGACGGCGGCAAACTTCGGGGTCGTTAATTCCATAATAAGAATCGGGAAATTGAATGGTAGCTTTTGATAAAAGCTTTAATTCCCTCACTAAAATAGAAAGTTCTCCCCTGGGGGTGCGGCAGCCGATACCTTCGACGCCCACAAAATCGCCGACATCGAGCAACTTTTTAATTTGTTCAAAGCTCAAACCGACTTCGCCGGTGACGATTGCTTTCTCGATTTTGAGTTGAATCTTGTCTGTGGCGTCTTTTAAATCGATGAAACCAATTTTGCCGCTGTCTCGCTTGGAAGTGATGCGGCCGGCTAATCGCAGGGGAATTTCTTCGGGGTCACTTTCTCCGTTTGCGAGTTCTTTTCCCGGCTGACTAAATATTTCGCGAACTTGTTGGGCTGTGTGCGATCGCGCGTAGGATTCACTGGGGTACGGTTCTATGCCTTGCGATCGCAGTTCGTCTACTTTTTGACTGCGGACTTCGGCTTCACTGAGAGTCATTAGTTATTGCCTGATTAAAATTACAAATATCTGACATCTTGCACTATTCTGACGATCGTGCGATCGGGCGTTGCTCAAAGCAACGCCCCACAAGAAAATTCACTCTTTGTGGAACAGGCATCTTGGCTGTTCGTGACAAAGCTGCAAGATGTCAGAAACACCAAACTCTATCATAACTGGGTGGTTTTGAGAGCCAATTTGCCAAATAATAAGTTACACCCTCTCGTAGCCCGATCGCACAGAGCAGCACTCGCCCCAGAAATATCTCCGATAACAATTTACGATCGACTGCACAAAGCGGTCGAAACATTAAAAAATTAAGTTGTCTGTCGATCGCAACTGGTGAGATGATATGTAGTGCAGCCTCACGGCAGTTCCATAGAAACTGAACAGCAGAAACGCGAGCGATCGAACTCGGCTCATCGCACCTCTGTCAGAATCGACCACACACACTCTCTCTTAACATATAAAAACCAGAATTATGGCTGTTGCAACCCAATCACTCGAAGAACTCTGCATCAACTCTATCCGCTTTTTGGCCATCGATGCGGTAGAAAAAGCAAAATCAGGACACCCGGGACTGCCGATGGGCGCTGCCCCTATGGCCTTTGTGCTGTGGGATCGGTTCATGCGGTTCAACCCCAAAAACCCCAAGTGGTTTAATCGCGATCGCTTCGTCCTCTCCGCCGGCCACGGCTGTATGCTACAGTACGCCCTCATGTACTTGACCGGCTACGATAGCGTCACCCTCGACGACATCAAGCAATTTCGTCAGTGGGAATCCAAAACCCCCGGACACCCCGAAAACTTCGTCACCGAAGGCGTAGAAGTTACCACCGGCCCCCTGGGACAAGGAATTGCTAACGCTGTCGGTTTGGCAATGGCAGAAGCTCACCTCGCTGCTAAGTTTAACAAGCCCGACCACAAAATTGTTGACCACTACACCTATGTCATCATGGGTGACGGCTGCCACATGGAAGGCATTTCGGGCGAAGCTTGTTCTTTGGCCGGACACCTCGGACTCGGCAAATTAATTGCCTTGTACGATGACAATCACATTTCTATTGAAGGCGACACAAGCTTGGCCTTTACTGAAGATGTCGGCAAGCGTTTTGAAGCTTACAATTGGCACGTTATTACAGTAGACAATACCGCTCTAGATGAAGATACTAACCTAGAAGCTGTTCACAAAGCTATTGAAGAAGCCAAAAAAGTCACGGACAAACCGTCCATGATTAAAGTCCGCACCATCATTGGTTACGGTTCTCCTAACAAGCGCAATTCTTACAGTTCTCACGGTGCTGCTTTGGGTACCGATGAAGTGAAAGCAACTCGCGATTTCTTGAAGTGGGAACACGCACCGTTTGAGATTCCTGAGGATGCTTTGTCACACTTCCGCAAAGCAGTCGATCGCGGTGCTCAATCTGAGCAAGAATGGCAGAAAGCTTTTGATGCTTATAAAGCAGCATATCCTGCAGAAGCAGCAGAATATGAGCGCACAGTGGCAGGCAAACTTCCTGAAGGTTGGGATAAAGTTTTGCCGACATACAAGCCGGAAGATAAGGCAGATTCGACTCGGAATCATTCTGGAAAATGTTTGAATGCTTTGGCAGGTGTGCTACCTGAATTGATCGGCGGTTCCGCTGACTTGGCATCTTCTAACATGACTTTGCTCAAGGGTGAAAAAGACTTCCAAAAAGGTCAGTACGAAGGACGTAACCTGCGCTTTGGTGTGCGAGAACACGGCATGGGTGCGATCGCCAACGGTATGCTTTTGCACGGCGGTTTAATTCCTTACTGCGCCACTTTCTTGGTATTTGCTGACTATATGCGGGGAGCAATTCGCCTCTCTGCACTATCGGAAGCTGGAGTTATTTATGTAATGACTCACGACTCCGTAGCCTTGGGCGAAGACGGCCCCACTCACCAACCCGTGGAAACCATCGCTTCTCTGCGAGTAATTCCCGATTTGTTGGTAATGCGCCCTGCGGATGGTAATGAAACATCCGGCGCTTACAAAGTGGCAGTTGAAAGCCGTACCCGCCCAACTTTAATGGCTTTGTCGCGCCAAAACTTGCCTAACTTGGCTGGAAGCTCGATCGAAGGAACAGCCAAAGGCGCTTACATTTTGTCTGACGACGGCGGAACTCCCGACATCATTTTAATCGGCACCGGCGGCGAAACATACCTCTGCGTTGATGCGGCTGAAAAATTGCGCGCCGCAGGTAATAAAGTGCGCGTAGTTTCGATGCCTTGCTGGGAATTGTTTGACTTACAAGATGCCGCTTACCGTGAATCTGTACTGCCGAAAGCTGTTACTAAGCGGTTGGCCGTTGAAGCAGGTTCTAGCTTCGGCTGGGGACGTTATTTGGGTTCTGAAGGCGATAGCCTCAGTATTGACAGATTCGGCGCTTCTGCACCGGGTCCCGTTGCTTTAGAAAAGTTTGGCTACACCGTTGATAATGTGGTAGCTAAGGCTCAGGCGCTGTTGGGTTAATAGCAGCAGCATAATTTTTGGTGGGGCGGGCTTCTGGCTCACCCCATTTTTTATAGAAGAAGGAAGAAGTTCGGCAACGGATGTAACAGATGTAAACGATGTAACCGATGGATGGAAGAAGGCTTTAGTTATCTAGGAGAGAAAGCTTTAGTTATCTAGAAGATAACTAAGAAGGAAGGAAAAGCTAAAATCTCAAATCTCAAATCGCAATATTGGGTTTCACTTCGTTCTACCCAACCTAGAGCTCGCTACAGCTCGCGAATCATTGAGAATTGCTATATTAAGAGTTACGGAAGAAAAACCAGTTTCTACGACAATATTCGGTTTGGCAACGAGGCATCTAACCAGAAACCGGGTTTTTAGCCCCCGGTGCGTTCAAGACTTTATCTTTCAAAAATTTGAGATAGGTTATGAGTCATTGGGTTAAATTACCAATTACCAATTCCCGCTTACCAATTACCAATTACCAATTCTCGATTACCCATTCCATTTATGATGATTTGGAAATTTTTAAATCACCTGTTATTCATCGGGAATTATATTCCTCAAGGCTACTGTTACCTTTGGCAGCGAGAGCTAGTCGCGCTCCACATAGTGTCAGACTCTATAATTGCCCTGGCTTACTATTCAATACCGCTATCCCTAATTTATTTTATCGGTCAGCGAAAAGACTTACCCTTTCGCAATATCTTTTGGCTGTGTGCAGCCTTTATTATCTCCTGTGGCACTACTCATATAATGGAAGTTTGGACGCTTTGGCATCCTGTTTATTGGGCTTCTGGCATTCTAAAAATTATTACCGCCGCGATTTCTGGTTACACCGCTTTTGCATTAATTCCTTTCGTTCCCCAAGCATTAACTCTGCTGAGTCCAACTCAATTAGGGATGATCGATTTAATACTGCAAAAAGAAATAATTGAACGCCGAGAAACGGAAGCTCGCTATCAAACTTTAACTGAAGCTTCGCCGGTAGGAATATTTTATGCAGATGCTGGAGGAGATTGCTTGTATGTCAACGAGCGCTGGTGTCAAATTTCGGGAATAACTTGTGATGAAGCTTTGGGCAAAGGGTGGTTACAAGGCATTCACCCAGACGACCGCGATCGGGTTTTTTCTGAATGGTATAGCGCCGCGCAGGAGAAATTGCCGTTTAAATCTGAGTACCGCTTTCAAGGCATTCATCACACTCAAATCAATTGGGTATTCGGTCAATCTGTCGGTAAAATCGGAGAAAATGGGGAGGTTAAAAGTTATGTGTGTACTATTACTGATATTACAGAACGCAAGCAGATAGAAGAGGAAAATCGACGGCTCAATGAAACTCTGGAGCATCGAGTTGCTGAGCGCACTGCTCAAATCGAAATTTCTAACCACCAATTGCAAAAAGAAATAGCTTATCGCGAAAAAATTGCACTCACTTTGTTGGAATTGACGCAACTGCAAAATGCAATTCTTAATAGCGCTAACTACACAATTATTTCTACAGATCCCGACGGTACAATTAAAACATTTAATCGGGCGGCAGAGCAACTCTTAGGTTATTCGCTAGAAGAAGTAGTCGGGAAAGTAACGCTAGCAATAATTCACGATCCTCTGGAGGTCGCTCAAAGAGCTGAAGTTCTTTCTCAAGAATTGGGAGTGAAAATAGAGCCGGGAATTCAAGTATTATTTGCCTTGCCGTGCCGGGAAATCGCGGACGAAAATGAATGGACTTACATTCGCAAAGATGGTTCGCGGTTTCCGGTACTGCTGTCGGTGACTGCCTTATTTGATAGTAACGGAAATATTAACGGTTTTTTGGGTATCGGTCAGGATATTAGCGATCGCAAACAAGCTGAAAAAGAGCTGCGTGACCTAACCAGTGCCATGCAAAATGCGGTGGAAGGCATTTCGCGACTGGATATTGAGGGGCGCTACGTGAAGGTTAACCGAGCTTACGCTCATAAATGCGGTTACGAACCGGAACAAATGCTTGGCATGGAATGGCAGAGCACCGTACATCCGGGCGATGTTGAGATAATGCTCTCAGCTTATCAGGAAATGCTAATTTCTGGCAAAGTAGAAGTTGAAGCTAGAGGAGTCCGAAAAAATCGCTCGTTTTTTTATAAGCAATTAACGATGGTAAAAGCTTGCGACGCACAAGGGATATTTAACGGTCACCACTGTTTTATGAAAGATATCACTGAGCGGAAACTAACTGAAACTGCTTTGCTAGAAAGCGAATTCAAGTACAGGCAAATAGTTGAATTAGCAGAAGAAGGTATTTGGGTAATTGACAGAAATAGCCTCACGACTTACGTAAACCACGCAATGGCGCGAATGCTAGGTTATAGTGAATTAGAAATGTTCGGGCGGTCGCTTTTTGATTTCATGGACGAACGGGACAAACCACAAGCTATTGAAAATATCGAGCGGCGCAAGCAAGGTATTGGTGAACAACACGAATTTAAATTCAAAACCAAGGACGGCAAAGATATTTGGACTGATATGTCTACCAGTCCAGTCATGGACTCCCAGGGGAATTTGCTGTCTTGTTGCGCCTTGGTTTACAACATTACAGGCCGCAAAGAAGCAGAGCAGCAAATGCTGCAACTTACAGAAGATTTGAAGCGTTCCAACGAGGAATTAGAACAATTTGCTTATGTGGCTTCCCACGATTTGCAAGAACCGCTCCGAGCCGTTACCAGTTACACTCAATTGCTTGCCCAGCGCTATCAAGGAAATTTGGACGATCGCGCAGATAAGTATATTCATTATATTGTCGATGGCGCCACCAGAATGCAGCAGTTAATTAACGATTTGTTGGCGTATTCGCGCCTGGGAACGAGGGGTCAGGAGTTTGAGCAGGCGGACTGCAACGCTGTGGTTAAGCAAACTATCTGCAATTTGCAAATTGCGATCGCCGAAACAAAAGCTGTAATCACCTGCGACGCGATGCCAACCGTGATGGCGGATGAATTTCAACTGGTGCAATTATTCCAAAATTTGCTCGCCAACAGCATCAAATTTTGTCGCCAAGATATCCCGTTGATTCATATCGCTGCCTGCAGGCAAGAGAGCGAATGGGTGTTCAGTGTCCGCGATAACGGCATTGGCATCGATCCGCAGTATGCCGATCGCATTTTTATCATTTTTGCGCGCCTGCACTCCCGCCGCCAATATTCCGGTACTGGTATAGGTTTGGCCATGTGCAAGCGCATTGTTGAACGCCACGGCGGGCGCATTTGGGTGGAATCTCAGGAGGGAAAAGGAGCAACTTTTTACTTTACTATTCCTATAATTAGTACCTAAAGCCTCAAAGTTCAATTTTGTTTTTATATTTTAAAGGATACGCCGGTTATGAGCGATCGAAGCACTGTTAGACCTATAGAGATTCTGCTGATTGAGGATTCTCCCAGCGATGCCGATTTGGCAATAGAAGTCCTCAGTCAGGGTAAAATATTGAATAACTTGCATTTTGTGGAGGATGGAGTCGAAGCAATCAAGTTTTTGCGCCGAAAAGAACCCTATCTCAGGGTACCTCGTCCAGATTTGATTTTGCTCGATTTGCATCTGCCGAAAAAAAGCGGTATAGAAGTGCTAGAAGAAATTAAAAATGACCCAAAGTTAAAATTAATTCCTGTAGTAATTCTCAGCACTTCAGCAGCTCCAGAAGATATTTTTAAGTCATACTCCCTCCACGCCAACTGTTACATAACAAAACCAGTAGATTTCGTAGAATTTACTAAAGTAGTCAGGTTAATTGAGGAATTCTGGCTGGCAGTCGTCAAACTTCCTCTAAATTAAACGAACAGATGCTTTGCTTATGAACGCTATAAAAGTTTTCAACCTATGGAAATTCGGCTGGTGGATGATACGCTCAGTGATGCTGAATAAACTTTATAAAAGCTGGCGACAAGCCAATTTTTAACACTTTGCAAATAGTATAAAATATGGTATAAACAATAATTTTATTTAATAAAGGAGGCTTTTCGGTTCGCCTTATCGGTCTAATTTAATTCTGCTTAACTGGATTTTGCCTAAAAAAATGGTTGTAAATATTAATATAAATTAACTCAGTCCTCAAGTTAAAAATGATTCCGGTGGTAATTATGACAACCTCAGCAGCCGATGAAGAGATGGTCAAGTTTTATGCCCTGTCAGCCCGGTGCTATATAACTAGGCTTATCGATTTTAGTCAAGTCGCTAAGCTGGTGAGATGGATTAAGGATTGGTGGCTGGTGGTAGTGACAGTTCCCAAATAATAATTTTCAAGTTGAAAATGGCAAGGGAAAGCAAAAAAGTTTAACCTAAGATTGGTAGAGTAAAATTTTTACAGTCAAAAACGTCTAAGCTATGTGGATTAAAATTCTGTTAGTAGAAGACAATCCGGCTGATGCTGATTTACTTGCAGAACTGTTAGAAGTATCTGTGGGCGTCGAGTGGGAACTGGTGTCTGTTGAGTTCTTGCATGAGGCGATCGCACAACTGTGCAAACAACCCTTTGATGTAGTTTTGCTCGACCTTTCTTTGCCGGACAGTCGCGGTTTGGAAACGCTAACTCGCCTGCGAGAAGTTGCTCCTGATGTGCCAATGGTGGTAATGACAGGCTTGGACGATGAGGCGATCGCCCTCGAATCAGTTCGCTTGGGAGCTCAAGACTATATTGTTAAAGGTCAAATTACTACTCAATTATTAGTGCGGACGATCCGCTATGCGATCGAACGCTCTCAAACATTTCAAATGCTGCGGGAAAGCGAGCGCCGCTTTAGGGCGATTTTTGACTCTTCGTTTCAGCTAACCAAGCTGCTGACTCCCGAAGGAATTGTGCTGGAAGTAAACGAGACAGCCCTCGATTTTGCCGGATTGCGATCGGAGGGTATTGTGGGCCGCCCGATTTGGGAAATGGCGATTTGGGCTCAGTCGCCACAGGTTTCCGAACAATTGCAATGCGCGATCGGCAAAGCAAGTCGCGGCGAGTTTTTCCGCAGCGAAATCGACTTGTTAGGCAAAAGTGGCCAGATTATGACAGTTGATTTCTCACTGAAACCTGTTAAAAATGAAACAGGACAAGTTTTGCTGCTGATTGCGGAAGCCCGTGACATTAGCGATCGCAAACGAGCCGAAGCGGAAATTCTCAAAGCCCTCGCACGAGAAAAGGAACTTTCACAACTGCGAGCTAAATTTGTCACAATGGTTTCCCACGAGTTTCGCACACCTTTGACAACCATCCAATTTTCCGCTGGATTGCTGCAAGATTACAGTTCTCAGTGGCCCCAAGATAAAAAATCTACTCATTTTGTGCGGATTCAATTAGCAATTAAACGCATGACAGAGTTATTAGAAGATATCCTCGTAATTGGCAAAATCGAAGCCAATACTTTGCAGTTTCAACCGATTTCCTTAAACCTTGAAAAATTTTGCCGTCAACTGGTAGAAGAGCAGCAGCTCAACGACAGCAACCAACACCCGATCGCCTTTCAATACGCAGGCGACAACTGCGAGGCGCAAATGGATGAAAAACTGCTGCAGCAAATCTTGGGAAATGTCCTCTCAAATGCCATCAAATATTCCCCCGCCGGCAGTACAGTTTCCTTGCACCTCAACTGTCAAAACAAAGAAGCTGTTTTCCAAGTTCAAGACCAGGGCATCGGCATTCCCCAAGCCGATCGAGAGCGGATATTAGAAACTTTTTACCGAGCTACAAATGTCGGCACTATTTCGGGAACAGGTCTCGGCTTAGCAATTGTGAAGAGGGCTGTGGAACTTCACGGCGGCCAACTTGCGATCGACAGTCAAGAAGGAAAAGGTACAACTTTCACTATTACCTTGCCTCTCATTTGCCCTCCCAGTCAATAACAACTGAATTATCAACTATACATATCCCCTATTTAACCATTAATTAAGCGCCTAACAAACAAACTTATCAAGTGTAGGAATCCATAATTTTCCAACAAACTACTAACTAAAAGGAGCTATCACCGTGGCTAAGATTTTGGTAATAGAAGACGAAGAAGCGATTAGAGAGAATATTTTAGAGTTGCTCGAAGCCGAAGATTTTGAAGGAATAGGAGCAATTAACGGCAAAGTCGGCATCAACTTGGCGATCGAACAAATCCCGGATTTAATTTTGTGCGACATGATGATGCCGGAAGTAGACGGTCACGGCGTCATCAAAGCTTTGCGCTCCGAACCCTTGACTGCCACAATTCCGTTTATTTTCCTCACAGCCAAAGCCGATAAAGTTGACGTTCGCACGGGCATGGAACTGGGAGCTGACGATTACATTACTAAGCCGTGTACGCCGCAAGAACTTCTAAAAGCCATTGCTATTAGACTTGAAAAACAAAAAACAATTAGCCGACAATCTCAAAAGACGCTAGACGAATTACGCACTAATATTAGTATGTCGCTGCCCCATGAATTGCGGACTCCTTTGAATGCAATTCTGGGTTTTTCTGAGCTGATTCTGTCAGAATATAAGGTATTAGAGGAATCAGATATCTTAGAGATGATCGGTCAAATCCAAACTTCCGGTCATCGCTTGTATCGACTGATTCAGAACTTTTTGCTGTATGCAGAACTGGAGATAGCAGCCACAAATCCCGAACTGCTAAAGGAGATGCGAAACAGCGAATTTAGCTGTGTAAAATCTTTGCTGAGTCAAAAAGCGCGGCAGCAAGCAAAACACGCGAATAGAACCGACGATTTACAATTAAACTTGCAAGATGCGTCAGTAGCGATGGATTCTGTCAGACTCGCAAAAATTGTTGAAGAACTCTTGGACAATGCCTTCAAATTTTCTTTAGAAGGAACGCCTGTTTTATTAAGCACTTTCGTCGAAAATCAGACTTTTATTCTGTCTGTCAAAGACCAAGGCCGCGGCATGACTGCCGATCAGATTGCACAGCTAGAAGCTTACAGGCAGTTCGATCGCAAACTGTACCAACAAGCAGGTTTGGGATTGGGCCTGGCCATCGTTCAACGCCTTGCAGAATTGCACGGAGGAGAATTTAAAATAGAAAGTTTGCCGCAGCAAGAAACCATAGTTTGCGTTTCCCTGCCTGTCTAAACAATGATTATACCAGTTTCCCAAAAGAATACAACTGTAGGCAAACTCCCAACCCTTATGGCATAACTCATTCCCAATTCTCAAATCTCAACTCTCAAATGGTATTATGCAGGAGCGATCGCTCCTTTCAGACACCGCTGCAGATAAATTTGAGCTACCTTATCATTAGGGTTGATTTCCAAGCAGGCCGAAAACAATCTTATAGCTTCGCCACACTTGTCACTATTGTAGAGTACCAAAGCTTGCTCAAAGATTGTCTTTGTCTCTAACTTTTTCTGTCGTAACTCTGGCGGGTCCGCCGCAAATACTTCATAAAGTGTTACCATTCGCGATTTGCCTTTAACTGCTACGCGATCTATCAACCTCAAATCATAAAACTCGTTTAACTGTATAAAAGTATGGTGAGTAATTAACATCGAAACCTCATACTCTTTCGTCAAAGTTTCCACGCGGGAGGCTAAGTTTACCGCATCGCTAATCACCGTGCTGTCCATCCGACTTTGGCCACCCACCGTGCCTAACATCAAAGAACCCGTATTTATGCCAATGCCAATTTGCAGCGGCGGGCAATCGACCTGATTACGACTAATATTATACTCGTTAAGCTCTTCTAGCATCGCAATTCCGGCTTTCACCGCATCGTCCGGACTGCCATCAAACAGCGCCATAATCGCATCGCCAATGTATTTATCAATAAAACCAAAATTGTCAGTAATTGCCGGTTCCATCCGCGACAAATAACCATTAATAAATTGAAAATTCTCTTCGGGATTCATCCTTTCCGAAAGAGAAGTGAAATCGCGGATATCTGAAAACAGCACCGACATTTCTTTCTGCACCTGATCGCCTAATTTGACTTCCAGAATACTTTCATATCCCAGAAAGTGGAGAAATTCGTGCGGCACAAACCGCCCGTAAGCATCTGTTAATTTTTCTTCTGCTGCTAAAGCTTTTTGTAACTCCTCTGTGAATTGGCGGCGCTCTGTTTCTACCTCTAGACGTTCCGTGATGTCTTGAAAAGCAGCTATGGCGTAAACTATGTTTTTTCGTTCGTCGTAGATTGGAGTCGCCCAAACCTCGATCGGCACAACGCGCTCCGACCCATGAATTTCTAGATCGTCCATACGCACAAATTCTCCCCGCAACGCCCGAACAATCGGTTGGCTATCCCTCGGATACAATTGATTAGTTCCAGCGTCGTAAAAATGATAAGCTTCAGGAAATTGGTCAGTACCCCCATCAAAAATTAAACCTTCGGCTAGTATCCTTTCGCCCCAAGAATTCATGTAAAAAGGTTTACCCTTACCATCGACAACAAATATTCCCACTGGCATCGCTTCTAGGAATTGAGTCAATCGGCTTTCGTTTTCTAACAGTGCCTCATTTAACTTTTCTTCGGCTGCTAAAGCTTTTTCTAAATCATTAGTAAACCTGATTCGTTCTACTTCTACCTCTCTTTGCAAAGTAATATCCTTAGCAAAACCCTGATAGTAAAGTGCTTCACCGTTAGCATCATAAACGGTGCGCGCATACTCAGAAATCCAGATAATGCTGCCATCTCGACAGTAAACCTGAGACTCAAACTCACACAAAGTACCGTGCTGTTTCATCAGCGCCATAAACTCTTGACGGCGGTTCGGTTCCACGTACAATTGCTGCTGAATATCATTAATACTTTCTATCAATTCTGACGCAGAATCGTAGCCGTAAATTTCCGCCAGAGCCGGATTCGCACTGATAAAATGTCCGTCCGGCGTCGTCTGAAAAATACCTTCTAGAGCATTTTCAAATATCCCGCGATATTTCTCTTCAGCTTGAATTAGCGCCGCTTCAGTTTCCTTGCGTTCAGTTATGTCACTAAAAGCAATAATCGCATAAGAAATGTCGCCTGTAGAATCATAAATTGGAGTTGCCCAACTCTCTACAGGAATAATCTTATTAGCGGTACGAATTTCTATACCATCAGTCCGCACATTTTCACCCCGAAGCGCCCGCATAATTGGCAATTCTTCCACGGGGCATCTCTGATTAGTCCCGGTTTTATAGAATTGATAAATTGCTGCTTTTTGCTCTGAATTAATATGCGGCACAGTGCCTTTTCCAAATATATCCCGCGCTTTCTGGTTAGCGTAGAATGATTGCCCGTTTGCATCAAGTACACACACGCCCAATGGCATAGCTTCTAGATATTGCGTCAAGCGACTTTCGTTTTCATGGAGTTTGGCAATTAGCATTGCCTGCTTGCGGTTTAATTTTACCAACTCCTGATTCATTTCCTGAAGTTCTCTTTGTTTTTCGGCTAATTGTTTATCTTGAAAATATTTATATATTGCCTCAGTGACAGTTAATTTTAAGTCATCACATTGCCAAGGTTTAGGTATATATCGGTACAATTTAGCATAGTTAATAGCATTGGCTACCGCCTCCAAATCTGCCTGCCCCGTCAGCATAATCTTGAGACAGTTCGGCGAGATAGCATGAACGCTCCTTAATAGTTCGTCTCCTTTCATATTAGGCATGATATGATCCGAAATAACCAAAGGAACTTCATACTGTTCTGCTAAAAGTTCGGACAGCAACTCTAAAGCTTCTTCGCCACTTTGAGCCGTTTCAATTAAATATTTATCTTCAAAGGCTTTTAGCAGGTCTATTTCCAGACTATCGAGTATAGTCTGCTCATCATCGACACAAATAATGACTGGTTTTTTCATAAATTTGCTAGACCGGACTTGATCGCTTCTATTAATTCTTGATTTCGCCAAGGTTTTTCTATGAAAGCATGAAGATTTGCTTGAGTTGTTGTGCGTTCGATTGCTTCTTTGTCTGCTTGTCCTGTCAGCATCACTGTCACAATTTGCGGATATTTTTGATGAATTTTAATCAGCAACTCATCTCCTTTCATTCCGGGCATCAACCAATCAGAGACAATTACTAGAATGTTAACCTCAGCTTCACATAGCTCTTCAATAATTTCCAGGGCTTCGGCAGCACTTTCAGCAAATTCGCAAAGATATTTACCCTTAAATGCCTGTTGCAGTTCAATTTCCAGACTTTCCAACACTCCTACTTCATCGTCCACACACAAAATTGCTGATTTAGACATCGCTAGTTTCCTTCTTTAGTTTGGCAGGGTGAAGCCCGATGGGTAAGCACACCGTTTTCCAAATTCTACATTCGGCGCGGGTAGACTGCAAATTTTTAGCTCCCGACTTCAGTCTGCGACGCTTTACCTACTCAGTTAAATTAATCGGCAAAGAAACTGTAAATGCTGTATTACCCGGTGCCGACTCCACATCAATTTTACCCTGATGTTTTTCAATTATTTTTTTGACAATATCCAGTCCCAACCCGCTGCCTTCTCCCGCAGGTTTAGTAGTAAAAAAAGGCTCAAAAATTTTCGGAATAATCCCTGTTTGAATCCCCTTACCGCTGTCAATAACTTTTACCAAGACGTTGGTATCTTGTTGTACCGCGTCAATTCTTAAAGTTCCTTGATTGTCCATCGCTTGTAAGGCATTGTGAATTAAATTGGTCCAAACTTGATTAAGTTCGTCGGGATAACACAGTACCGCAGGCAATTGAGATTGATAGTTTCTGACAACTTCCACACCCTGCTTTATTTGGTTTTGATAAAGAGTTAATACGGTTTCAATTCCGTCCGTAATATTCACCTGTATTTTTTCCCCATTTACATCGTAACGCGCATAATTTTTCAGAGCAAAGACGACTTTTGCAGCGCGTTCAGTAGCGGTAGCTATGGTTCGGGCGCTTCGGTGAATGCTAGCAAAGTCGTAGGCTGTTTTTATAATATTTTCGCTTTCAGGATCTTTGAGCAGCGACAAGAATTCTTGCAGATTTCCTTGTAATCCGATATTGACTAAAATGCTAGCAAGGCTGTCAGCATTTTCAATGCCTTCGGACTCTAGTTGCTGCTTCACGCCTTTTTTCAGGACCCGTTTTTCTCTAGTAGATAAAGAGTAATTTTGTTGACTAGAACTGTACATCAAACGCAAGAAATCGTGCTGGCGTTCTGCTGACAGTTCTTTAAAAAAAACTGGCAAACTTTCGAGATTGTTATCCAAAAAGTTAGTAATATTTCCAATAGACGACCGAATTGCGCCCAACGGCGTATTAATTTCGTGAGCAATGCCTGCAATCAGTTGCCCTAACGCAGCCATTTTTTCCGATTGCACTAATTGATTCTGAGTAGCTTGCAATTTATTTAAAGTTAGTGTCAGTTCATCGTTTTTCTGTTGAAGTTTTTTTTGCAATTGGCACATTGCTAAATGGGTTTCTACCCTAACTAGAACCTCTTCCACCTGAAAGGGCTTGGTAATATAATCTACGCCGCCTACCGCAAAGGCTTTGACCTTATCAAGTACCTCATTAATCGCGCTAATAAAAATTACGGGGATGTCGCAAGTTCGTTCATCAGCTTTGATCTTTTGGCAGACTTCATACCCATTCATTTCAGGCATCATAATATCCAGCAAAATCAAATCGGGAGGCATACCTTTTGCCGCCGAAAGCGCTAACTCGCCGCTAGGTACCGGGCGCACTTTATAGCCCTTGGTGTTCAAAATTCCGGCTAGCAGCCGCAAATTAGCTGGGGTGTCGTCAACTACTAAAATATTACCGCGCTCGGTGCTAGGAATGTGGTTATTCATGTGATATTGGTTGAGATATTAACTTTAAAACTTTGTCGTACTCAAAATTTTCTATACAAGTTGCGATCGCACCGGCCGTTACTGCATCCTTTAATCGAATTTGCTCTATCAAGGTATCAATTAAATCCATATCTGCATTCAGTATCGCTAGCTTTAAATCAGCTACCAGTGAATCAGGCAATTTTACGAAATCAGCCGCAGTCATAGCGCGATCGCCCTCTTGGATTGCCGATAAATTAGTTTGACCCGGATCTTCATAAATATAGCGCACTCCGATATGTTTGTGCATAGCATCAAAAATATCGGCTTCCCGGAAAGGCTTCCTCATAAAAGCATCGCAGCCAGCCGATAAAATAACTGCCCGTTCTTCCTCCAAAACGCTCGCTGTCAGCGCAATAATAGCTGTAGCTTGACCTTTAATAGTGCTTTTAATGTATTGCGTCGCTTCGTAGCCGTCCATCACAGGCATTCTCATGTCCATCCAAATTAGATGTGGTTCCCAACTCTCCCAAATCTCAATAGCTTCTTGACCGTTAGTACCTTCTTTTAGCTCAAAACCCAGAGGAGAGAGGATTTTAAGTAACAGTTGGCGGTTGAGCGGTTTATCGTCTACTATCAAAATTCGATAGGTGGGTTGGTGGGGTTCCAGAGCAATAACATTGCGGGTCGGTTTTAGGCTTTCAATATCAGCCACATCGACCGCAATAACTTGAATGTCAAATTTAAATTTAGTTCCCTTGCCAACAGCAGAACAGACGCTCATTTCGCCACCCATTAATTCCACAAATTTGCGACTGATTGGCAATCCCAAGCCAGTACCTTCTTGCGAATCTTTGCCTGTCTTGGTTTGCACGAATGGTTCAAAAAGAGCGTCTAATTCATTGGTAGCAATACCGGGGCCAGTATCTTCGACTTCAAAATGAAGGAAGAAGGAAGAGGTAGAAGCTGAATCGTCATTTGGCGTGGCAATAATCTGGTTTTTAGAGTGACTGAATTGAGATATTTTAACACCTTTAAGTGCTGAATTTTCTGTATTTAGTGAGAGTTCTGGGTGAGCAAAATTCCCCTTTTCTACCTGCTGATTTCTGCCTAATGACTGCTTGCTAACTCTGACGGCTACACCTCCATCATCGGTAAATTTAAGAGAGTTGTTGAGCAGATTAATTAAGATTTGGCGCAACTTTATTTCGTCGGCTTCTACATATTGTGGCACCTCGGTGCTCCGGTCAAAAACTAACTGCAACTGCTTGTCATGTGCCTTGAGTTCAAACATATCTTCCAAGTTGTTTAGCAGGCGATAGAGGTCAAATTTTTTGGGATTGAGGGTGGTGCGCCCGGATTCAATTTTAGATAAATCGAGTACGTTATTAATCAGGGTGAGCAGGTGTTCTCCGCTGCTGTTAATTATGCTAATGTTTTCTTGATGTTCTGGGGATAAAGTTTGGCTGCGAGTCATTAGTTGGGAAAAGCCGAGAATTGCATTGAGAGGCGATCGCAATTCGTGGCTCATGTTAGCAAGAAAGGTGCTTTTAGCTTGATTCGCTACCTCTGCTTTGTCTTTAGCTACAGCCAATTCTGCCGTCCGCTCTTCCACTCGGTTCTCTAAAGTTTCAAAAGATTGTTGCAGTTGTTGAGCCATGCTGTTAAATGACTTGGCTAATTCCCCCAATTCGTCCGAGCGTTCGCTTTCTACGGTTGTGTCCCATTCACCTTTAGCAATATTTTTTGCTGCTGCATTTAAGCGCAAAATAGGGTTTGTCACCCACCGAGAAGTCAGAATGCCGATCGCCACAGCTACTCCTAAAGCTGCGAAACAAAGCAAAACCGCTGTGCGGGTATTGGCATCGATTTCTTTGGTAAAATCTGCTTCGGGAACAACTACGACAATCAGCCAGTCTAAACCTTTGCCGTCTTGGAACGGCAAGACTTTTAAAAATTGTCGCTTGTGATTTATTTCAAAGCTCAATAACTCCGATTTTTTAATTAGGTCTAACTTTTGATATTGTGCAGTTAAATATTTAGCTGTAGAGCGAGTAAAAGGGTTGCTGCTTTCTTCTACTTTAAACAATTGTCTTTGATTACCTTTAGTGCGAAACGGGTTTTCGGTTGTGGAAGTTGCTAACAAAGTACCCTGGCGATCTATAATAAATGTTTGACCGGATTTGCCAACTTTGAGACTGTTGAGAAATCTCCCAAGATGGTCGAGACGCAAGGCAGTAAATAAGACTCCTTCTAGCTGATTTTTTTCGCTGTATACTGGTTGGATAGCGCTGATAAGTAATGTCGGTTCTAGTAAGGAAACAAAAACCGAACTCCAAGTAGGTTTGCCGACTTTTACGGCTTTTTGGTACGCAGGATGTTGCCGATTATCATAGTTTTTGGCAATGGTGGTAACTGTAGTGAGATCGCCTCGCTCGTTTGTACTGTAAGAATTAAAATTTAACCCAGTAGATGTTTCTATCACATTAATCATTCGGGAGCCGTTAGACAGTTGTTCACCCGCTCTATAATCTCCCTTATTGTTGCCAACGGAGGTAAAATTGATATATGGATATAATTGTACTTGCCGCCAAAGATATTTCTCCCAAGCTGATAAGTTTTCCATCTTTAACAACCCGATGTTGACAGCATCCAGCTTGGTTTGATTTATTTGATGGGGAGTTGTTAGGTAAACTTGCAGGTTTTGCTCGACACGCAAACTCACCTCGCTCATTAACTGACTGGCAAGGTTATTAACTGCTTTTTGTCCGTTTCTAAAGGAAAGATATCCTACGAGTCCCACGGCTCCGACGATTTGCAGTACAAATGGAACTATGAGAACAGTTCGCAGCGGTAATTTGTCTAAAAGTTTAGAAACCATAAGATTGAGAGGTTTGGTGAACTTAGTCTAGAAGCGTCTTTGCACAAGCTGTCTTAACAGCAGCACCATTTACTGCCGACTAGCTAGAAAGAATTGATGCGGGCTATTTTAGCTGTGCTAGATGCTCGACCCCATCGAATGTAAACCTAATCTTGGCTAGATTAAAGTTGATTATTTCCCCCATTGTCGTATTATTGTGAACATTTAGGTAGAATTTGCAGTCTATAGCTTCGAGAACTGCCTGATCTGCGATCGCGCGGGCGAGTTGAACCCGCATCCCTCAAGCGATTTGGAGGCAGGTCAAGAAATTTGCGATCGGCACTCGCCATTTTCCGCAAGACGTGTTATACTGTAAAAAGTCGAGGGCACGTAGCTCAGTGGATAGAGCATCAGGTTCCGGTCCTGAGGGTCGGGGGTTCAAATCCCTCCGTGCTCATTTAAATTTATTCAATGACTTACTTTGAGACACTGGGGACAAATTTTTGTCCTCGGTGTCAATTATTGTGATTTAAGCGTCAGTGTCAAAAATCGAATCGCCGCTGTAGTCGCAGGTCGCCGACTGATTGCGCCCCTGTTGCTTGGCACGGTACAGTGAACGATCGGCGATCGCAATCAAGTCAGCCGATGATAGTTCCGAAATCGGAATCAAGTTAGCGATACCCATACTAATAGTAACTACATCGCTCACATCAGATGTTTTATGAGGAATATGTAAAGCTTTAATAGCAGCGTGAATCCGTTTAGCCACCGAACTCGCTCCTTCAAAATCAGTATTAGGCAAAATGATGCCAAATTCTTCTCCGCCGTAACGCGCCACCAAATCCGCTGGACGGTACACCACCTCTTGCACAGTCTGAGCAAGTTTGAACAGACAATTATCCCCCATTTGATGACCGTAGCAATCATTATAACGTTTGAAATAATCCACATCAAACAACAAAAGAGAAATAGGTTTTTGTTCTCGGTATAGCCGCTGCCATTCATGCTCTAAGCGGTCATTAAAACAGCGGCGATTAGCAATTTGAGTCAACCCATCAATATTTACCACTTGTTCTAAGAGGTGAGTAGCGCGGGCTAGCTCTTCGTTAGAGAGTGCCAGTTGTTGATTAATTTCTCTCATGCGCGCTTGGGCCTGCTGCCTTTCTGCCAATTCCTTCTGCAACTTCTGAAAAATATCCGCTTGCTTAATGGCGATCGCTAACTGATTAGCAATCTGTTTAACAAGGTCAACTTCAAATTCTTCCCATTGCCGAGGAGCAGAACATTGATGAATACATAACAACCCCCACAAATCTTGTCCATTGAGCAACGGCGCAACTAAATTAGCCCGAACCGGAAATTGTTTCCAAAGAGCGCGGTAACAGTGTTGAAGGTCAATATTATTGATATTTTCAACTACCTGCATTCTCCATTCTTGATATGAATCAGGATCTTGTTCACCACCACACAGGTCGTTAAATTGATTTTTGCTTACCAATTTACATCCTTCGCCTACGGATTCTGAGACAAACTCACCATATCCAAAATTACTGTCAGGATCGAACTTAAATATGCCGACGCGCTCGGCATCAAGAAACAGGCGAATGTCCTGCGAAGCAATCTCAAAAATTGTAGACAAATCAAGAGATTGACGGATGTGTTGAGTAATCTCTTGAAGTAAGATCGCCTTGTCGTACTGTTGCCGCAGAGCGATTTCTGCTTGCTTTTGGGCCAGAATAGCTGCCTCTGCTGCTTTTTTGGCTTTAATAATTTCACCTTCGTATAGGATACGCTGGCGGATACAGATCAAGATGCAATCGTTGACAAAGTTTCCTCCCTGATTCCGACGCACAGCGTTGATCAGCATGGGTATATCACTGCCCTGCTTTGACCTTAATGAGAAGTAAATTTCCTCTACTTTACCGTCGAGCTTCAACAGGGGGAAAAAATGGGTTTGAAAAAAAATCCGGCTGGCCATTGGCAGAATGGAATCCATTTTCCGTTGCCGCAGTTCATCGGTTTCGTATCCGAGTAATTGCAGTAATGTGGCGTTGACCATTAGGATCGTACCATCGTCAGCAAACGAGAGGAATCCACAGGGTGACGTGTTGAGTAGCTCGTCTATCTGGTAGGTCATGTTTGCCATACAAATCAAGTAGTATGAGGTACACTCAAATACTCCTTAATCATCTCGATCGTTTCTTGTGGATGACTCAGGTGCGGGCAATGTCCCGTAGCTTTCATCAGCCGTAGCGCACTTTTAGATAGGTGGCGCTGAAGGTAATGCCCTACTTCGGTGGGAGCAATCACGTCATCAGCGCATTGCAATATCAGTGAAGGTACTGATACCTTGGGTAAATCACTGCGATTGTCAGAGTAAAAAGTTACCTCGGCAAAGCGACTTGCAATCACCGGATCAGTGGAGCAAAAACTTGTCTCAAGTTCCTCACTTAACTCAGGACGCTCCTGATTCTGCATCACCATTGGCGCCAGAAAGCTTGCCCAACCAATGTAATTTTTCTCCATGATATCTAGGAGATCCTCAATATCTGTGCGCTCAAACCCTCCGTAATAATTTGGTAAATCATTGATGTAGCAAGGTGAAGGCCCTAGGAGAATCAGGCGATTAAAGTAATTAGGAGCTTGAATTGAGGACAGAAGGCCGATCATACTGCTGACAGAATGACCGACAAAAATCACATCCGTCAACGCTAATTCTTCACAGATATCTAGGACATCCTGAACATAGCCATTGAGGTCGCTGTACCGTTCATAACTGTAGGCACTAATATCAGACTGTCCCGAACCTACATAATCAAATAGGATGATTTTGTAGTCTTTCTCAAAAGCCGGTGTTACGAAACGCCACATATTTTGATCGCACCCAAATCCATGAGCAAACATCATCGTCTGGGTGCCTTGTCCAAACACTTTTATATTATTCCGTAAGAAAATTTTTTTAGTCATTTGAGCGACACGAGCATTAAATTAATTATAAGACTTTTGCGCACTTTAATGAAGGAGGATTGCGGATTCCACATAGTGGTAGACAACAATTCAGGATGTCGGATTAATTGAGTGGCAACCTCAGCAATAGCCCGCTTCCTCAACATATAATGCTGCCCAATTTCCTAGGCGCTAGCTTGTAACTATTCCTATTTCGGTGGGGTTTCAATTCCTTCGGCAATTTTGCTCACATTTAAGCCCTGTGTGATTATAACTATGGGTTGGGCAATTCCGCGCTCGCTCGCTCAGAACGCTGGCTAAATCGCGGACAAGTGAGGGATCAATTTTGAGCCACTTCACCAGAAAATTTTTCAGAGTGTTAAAAGCAGCATAGCCAGTCGCAAAATCATCGACATAAATCCCAATACCATGCTCGGATCATTGGCTCAAAAGATTGTAGGTAATGTCAACATTAAGCCTCATTGCCGTTCCTGTAATCTCTAGCCCTAGATATTTTGGCTTCATATCGGTGCGCTCAAGGATGCGATCGCTCTTAGCGATTAAAGTCGGTTGGCTGAGTTGACGTGCCGACAGATTCACCGCGATATTAGGCAGAATTAGTCCTGCTGCTAGCCACTGCTGATATTGCCAGCAAGCTTGCTCTAAAATCCATTTGCTCTTCGGGCCAAATCAATCCAGTTTTTTCGGCGATGGCAATACATCGATGGCGATGAATCCAACCTAGTTCAGGAGAACACCCTCCTACTATAACTTTAACACCAGCAAGGCTACCTGTTTGCGAATCGAGCTGAGGTTGATCGTACAGCCAGTATTGCCTTTCCAAGCACAATTCAAGAGATTTGCGAGCGCCACGGTATTGGATTTGGCCCAAGGTATGGTGGCTGTGTAAAAAATATAGGTATTCGACCCCATTCCTTAACTTAATATAGGGAAATATCTGCATTTTTTAGCAACCTATCGAAATCCATTTCATCTTGTGGATCGAGCGAGAGGCTAATAGTGGTGATGAGGTGTAAGTAATGATGTTTGATAATCAAATAAGTTTTAATATTTTAGTACAATAATTCCCTGTGGTTCCGCTAATATCGGGGTAGTAGAGATAGGCAACACGCGGGACTAAGCTGCTAGGCTAGGAAGATTTTATGGTATGTTCGAGAATGGGATATAGAGAGGATTTTAGGATTTTTGATGTGTCATTGAAATAGACAATTTAGAGGCACAACAGCTTACCCCTAGATTTTTACCAAAACCTATTTAGTGGAATTGATATACCATGAGGCGCTGATGCAGAAGGCCATAAAAGCTCCTCTTTCAGCAATTAAAGACCTCCCAAACATTGTCGCGGTTGCTATAAATTTTCACACACTACTCAAATTAAAAGTAGGTTGGGTTTCCTAGCTCAATCCAACCTACTTTTAACAACGATGAATTACTGCTAACTCTCAAATATCCTCATCGTCTTGACCTTGCACACCCTGGAGAATCCGCGATAGCTCACTCTTCTCATTAATCGTAATCCGAGTCGGAGAACCGCTGATAATCCGTTCGTAACCACGGAACGAATCTTTAATTTGTGGGCCTCTTTCAGTAATTGTGTATTCCCGAATTCCTTTGTCGTGCCAGGAACCGCGCATCTTAAACACATTAATTGCCCGCGACATTTCTCCTCGAATCTCTACATACTGGAGCATAATAATTGTGTCAGTAATCGTAGAAATATGTGAGTCCGTAATCGAATTAGAACCCATAAACTGGTCGCTTGTATTCGTAAAAAAGCCAGTTATCTCTTCCTGCTTCGCAAAACCTGTCACTCCGATCACAAATTGCCTGAAAGCATTATTGCTGACACCCCTAGCTAAGGCAGACAGTGAGTCTATAGCAATTCGAGAAGGTTTGAACTCCGCAATTTCTGATTTAATAGTCTGCAAGTGGTCTTCCAAACCGGCAGATTCCGGGTAAGTACACAGCAGCTTCAGCATTCCTTTCTGTTCCATTTCCTCAAAATCAATGCCCCAAGAATAAGCATTACGGAACAACTGAGCCCGCGACTCTTCATAGGCAAACAGCAGCGCCCGATTGCCGTTCATACAAGCATTCTGCAAGAATTTGCTCACTAAGAGCGTTTTTCCGGTTCCCGTTGCACCCGTAGCCAAAATAATCGAGTCTTTGAAGAAGCCACCGCCACACATCTCGTCGAGAGTTTTATCGCCCGAAGAAACCCGCACGTTGGAAGACTTTTGAGTTAATCGCATCGCCCCCAATGGGAAAATATTAATTCCGTCATTAGTCATAGTAAAAGGATATTCGCCCTTCATATGAGTTGTACCCCGCAACTTCAAAATTTCGATGGTGCGGCGGCGGCGTTCTCCTTCCAATACGTTGCGAACAATCACCACATTATCCGACACAAACTCTTCCACTCCAAACCGAGCCACCGGGCCGTATTCTTCCACCCGTTCCGTCGTCATAACTGTAGTTGCTCCGACTTGTTTGAGGCGCGCAACTAAGCGAAAAATTTCTCGGCGCACCACCGATGCTGCATCGTACTGCTGAAATACGGCGGTAACAGAATCTATTGAAACCCGCTTGGCTTTGTACTTGCGAATGGCGTACTGAATTCGCTCGATTAAGGCTGATAAATCAAAATTTCCTACGATATCTTGACCTTCTGGATCGGGGGAAGCATCCAAAATAAATAGCTTGCCTTCCTCGATTAACTGTGCCAGATCCCAACCGAAACTGCAAGCATTTTTAATAATATCTGTCGGAGATTCTTCAAATGTTACGAAAACTCCTGCTTCGTCAAAATGGGTAATTCCATTATAGAGAAATTGTACGGCAAATAAAGTTTTTCCCGTTCCTGATGTGCCGCTGACTAGGGTGGTTCTGCCGAGCGGCATTCCGCCGTGACTGATGTCATCGAAACCCTCAATCATCGTGCGAATTTTTTCAACTCCTGCCGTTACCAATCCTTCTCGTTTAACCGTTTGACTAATTTCATTCATGTCGATTTTTGTCAACTCTCAGTATTCTTTAGTTGTCACTCATTAACCGCCGATCATGAGTCTTTGTACCCAGCTTTTAGTTTTGGCTCTTGCTCAATAACTAATGAATGCTGACTGCTGACTAATGACCCCGTCCAAAAACCGATACCGTGCCACGTACTACTGTCGTGGAAAGATAAAAATTTTAGACTTGTGTTCAACCTCCCAGATTCATCTGTTGAGTAAATCTAAAATCTAAAATCGTTCGACTGAGCACGACTCGACGCTTCGACGCTCGCGCTCGCCGAACGTTTCACGCCAAACCGAAGTCTTAAATCTAAAATCGACTGACTCTTACCTGATTATCTTATGAATTCAGGTCTTCTTCGCGAAGTTCTTCATAGAGCAAATCTAATCCTATCAGAACTTTCTCACGATCGGACAAATCGCCAATAATTTTTCGCACCGGCGGCGGCAGGATTTTGGCCAGCGTGGGGGTTGCCAATATTTTGTCCTCTTCTGCTAGCTGAGGATTTTTGAGAACATCTATGACTTTCAGCGCGTAGACGCCTTGAAATTCTTGTTCTAGGATGTCCTTTAGGGTTTTCAAAGCTCGCACTGAGTTGGGAGTATTCCCCGCAACGTACAGCTTCAGAACGTAGGTTTTCTTCAGAGGACTCATGAACTTTTTTAAATGTTGAGTATTAGTTGTCAGATGTTAGTTGTAGTTGTTATTTGTCTTAAATCCGCTGTTCTTTGTTATTTTATAATAATTTCCGCCTCGCCCTCGCGCGGCCGTTTGTCGGCTCCTTTCTTTTTTGTTAGATTCTACCTTCTACCTTTTCTTTCTTAAATTATGGCGAATCCCTTCTACATTCTACCTTGAGAGGTCTCTTTCGGAATCGATCGCCGATACATCTCGCACATATGAGCGATCGCGTCAATCAGGGTCAAGCGGTAATCCAGCAATATTTCCTCGCTGCGCCCTTCTATTTTTAGCTGTTTAGCAAACTCGTCCATCAATTCCATGTGAATCTCTACAATTTGAGTCACGGGAACGTCCGCAAAAAAAGCTAAATTCACAAATTCATCTATTTGATTGTTGACCGCAGCATCTTGAGAAAAATAATTCAAAACGATGTCGCGATAACTTGACTTGAGTTGCTCCAAAAACTTTTGTTTCTCTGGTCCCGACAGATTTCTCAAAAAAATCTGGGAATTTCTTTTATAATACACACCTAAGTATCCTAATCGCTCCCGTAATTTTTCCGCCAGTCGCCGCTGCTGTCGGCTGAGCAAACTTTGAGCAGTCAATTGGGCTGTCGCATCGACCGTTACGGATTGGTAATTGACAGGAACCGGAGTTGAAAGCTTCAGAAATTGTGCGATCGCCTGATCGATACCGGCAGCTATTTCGCTCGATCGAGGGATTGCCAGTTGCACCTCAGCAGGGTGATAAAAAAAAGCACAGCTTTCGTCTTGACTCTTGTTGGGGGTAATGGCTGCGGCCTCAAAACCATCTGAATATGGTGCTTCGGGCCTGCAATCTTGCGGGTGAGGCGAAAAAATCACAGCAGGCAAAAAGATCGATCGTTCTTGCAGCTTGCCCAGAAGCGATCGCAGATCCCCATCCACCTCCAAAACCAAACAATCAAGGTGATAATTGTGCTTAAGGAACCCCAAAAGCTCCACTGCCGACTTAATGTGCGTTAAAGCATAGCGTTCGCCTCTCAAAAGCTCGATCGCAGAGGCTGCGATTTCCTCAGAGCGGACAAAAATACCGATAGACAGTTGAGGAAGCAAAGCTGTAGGTGCACCACCTAAGTTGCCGGAAAGTGCTGGATCGCTCAGAGTTGATATCTCCTTTACAAAAAACTTAACATTTTAACAATCATCTCAATATTTATTTTAACCAATCTTAACCGCAAAATAAGTGATGCACTTCTACCAAAGGAAGAATCAAAGTGTACTCTGTGGTTTTTGTGTCAAGCACCCTGAGCGTGATTTCTGCAATTAAGCTTAAGCCTTAAAATAATTGCTAGTCGCCTCAAATCAGGCGTAGGCATCGAACTCCCCGGTCTCGGTGCAGATATCGAGCCTGATAGCGAACTGATATAAAACAAATAAGATACAGAAATTCGCAGCTACATTGAGCATCAAAAATATTACTGCTCTCGCGAGCAGACTCTCAGGTTTGTTATGCCACTCACCACCCCCAGTCTCAAAAATTTTATCGAGCCAGTGCCGCTGTGCCACCAAACGGGTGCGCTAGAATCGCTGCAGTCAATTTTCAGCTCCTGCAACTGCGATCGAGTCGCAGTAGTCAACGAACAGCTACAGCCGCTGGGATTAGTGTACCTCCGCAGCCTTTGGGCTTGGGGAGCCGATCGCACAAACGACGGGCAGCAACCTTTGTCAGAAAGCCCGATCGCGATCGAGCCAGTCAGGGCATTACCCGCCGCTATGAGCGTCAGGGAATTCTGGCAGTACCTGCAAACAGAGGAACAGAACACCCCAACCCGGCCAAACCGCCAAACCGCCGGCATTTCCTCAAACACTCCGATCGCCCTCACAGATGCCAGCGGTCAATTTTTAGGAATGCTAGACAGCCTGAGCCTGCTGCAATTCGCCGCACTCAACAGCAGCTCGCTCTGCAGCCTCACAGAGCAGGCAACAGCCGTCAAAGAAATCGAATTAAAAAAACCAATTTCCGAAGCAATCGCTACGGTCCTAAACGCTCAAGTGCGCTTTCTAGAAGCAGGATTGAAACCTTCGGAAAACCTGAACTCCCTAGTCGAACTACTGGAAAAACTGCCCCTACCCCTGAGATTGCAAACCCCTACCGCACAAATAGTCTGCCAAAACGCAGCGTGGCGGATTTTGCTAGGAGCAGGCCCAGAACCAGTTCCAGAACCAGCAGCAAATTTGGGTAAACACTCGCCCCGCAAACCAAGCCATTTAACAAGCGAATACAAGAGCGTGCAGTTAGAGGGCATCACCAAAGAATGCAGGAGCCTAGTAGGAGCAAGTAGATCGAGCGATTCCCTGCGGGATAGCTTCGCCGCGCGCGATTCAACCGCAGCCACCAGTTGCCCGCTGCCCCTGTACGCTGCAGCCTCCCCCTCAACCTTAACCGCTCCAGCTTGGTGCCCCACCGCCGGCAAACCAGATACCTACATTTGCGAGTGCCCCGTACAAAAAGACCAAGAACGGATCTGGCAATTTGTCAAACAGCCGCTCTCAGACCAGCTAATTTTAGTAATGGGACAAGATGTCACCGAAGAACATTTAGTCGCCAAAGAACTAGCAGCGAAAAATGCAGATTTAATCCACCTCAACCGACTAAAAGACGAATTTTTATCCTGCATCAGCCACGAACTAAAAACCCCGCTCACCGCCGTCCTAGGTTTGTCCAGTCTCCTCAAAGATAAATTGATCGGAGAACTTAACGACCGCCAAACACGCTACGCCAAACTAATCCATAAAAGCGGGCGGCATTTGATGACAATAGTTAACGATATATTAGACTTGACTCGGATGGAAACCGGGCAGCTAGAACTAATTCCCGAAGCAGTCGAAATAGCATCAACCTGCCAAAGAGCCTTTGAACAAGCAAAACAACTGCAACAGCAAGAAGAAAAAAACCCTCCCGCCCCGAGCAAAACGGACGGTACAGAAAACGCAGAACCCTCGACCCAAATAGAATTTACACTCGAAATAGAACCGGGACTGAGCCACTTAATTGCCGACGAACTGCGGCTGCGGCAAATGCTGGTTAACCTCCTTTCCAACGCCCTAAAATTCACCGAACTCGGCGGCAAAATCGGATTGAAAGTAAATGTTTGGGAAGGCTGGATCGCATTCACTGTTTGGGACACTGGCATCGGCATCCCCGCCGAGAAACAGCACCTAATCTTTCAAAAATTCCAACAGCTAGAAAGCCCCCTCACCAGGCGGTTTCAAGGAACCGGACTGGGACTGGTACTGACTCAACGCCTAGCTCGGCTCCACGGCGGGGACGTTTCGTTTATTTCCTCAGAAAACCAAGGCTCTCAATTTACCCTGCTGCTGCCACCAAATCCTCCGGGAAACAGCAGCGAAGAAGTCCCGGCATCGGGAGCTGCTGAGGAAGAATTATTACAACCCCAATATCCGACTCTGACCGCCAATTCTCGCTCTCGTTTAGTATTAATAGTCGAAGCAGTTCCCAAATATATCGAAGATTTAACCAAGGTCATCTCAGGTTTGGGCTATCAAGTAATAGTCGCCCGTTCCGGCACCGAAGCGCTGGAAAAAGCTCGCAGGTTCAGTCCCGAAGCGATTTTCCTCAACCCGCTGCTGCCGCTGCTGTCGGGTTGGGACGTGCTGACGCTGCTCAAGAGTGACCCGGATACCCGATCGATTCCGGCGATCGTCACGGCCACCAGAGGCGAAAAAGAACGGGCCAGTGTCAACAGAGCCGAAGGCTTTTTGAGCTTGCCGGTGGAAGAACCCGCTTTGCGGCGGCTGCTGGCAGACTTGATCGGTCACAGTAATGCTAGTAGCCCCAAAGTAAGGAGTTCTTTAACTGTGTTGTGGCTCAGCCCGCAAAACGGTTCCTCTCAAGGTTCTGCTTTACTGCTCAACCCCAACTACTGCCGGGTTTTAGAAGCAGACGACCTCGGCCAAGCAGAACTCGTGGCCAGAATTTGGCGCCCCGACGCGATCGTTTTAGATGGTACAAGTCAACTGCAAAACCCCTTAGCTTTTATCGAACAGTTAAGTCGGTCTCGAAATTTGGGTTCTCTCCCCTTGGTGACTTTAGACCCTCCAACTACCCAACTGGCAAATCAAGTCAAAGGATTGTCGGTATTTCCCTGTTTAGCCACTAGCAGTCCCGACGACAGTGAAAGTTCACCAACCGGGTTAATGCCAAGTGCTTTGTGGCAAGTGATTCAAGTTGCTGCGGGCATGAGTTGGAAGCCCAGCATTTTATTTGCAGACATTTCGACTTTACCCGATTTGCACTCCTCTTCTGGGGGAAACCCGACGGAAGAATTGGAACATTGCGCTCGATCGACAAATGCCGAGATTCCCCTCCCCAATTCCCAGTTTTCTACTCCTAACTTTCAAGCTTTGATTCAGTACATCCACACAGCAGGATTTCGAGGGTCGATCGCTCCCTGCTGGACAGAAGTTTTGCAGCAGTTGCAATATCAAAGCGTTGACTTAGTTTTGCTGTGCTTGCGAGATGCCCCCTCAGAATCCCCCGCTATGTTGCAGGCGCTATCGAACCTGCGCCAAATGGCAGTAAAACTGCCAATTTTAGTCTGGGATTATCGATCTGCTGTAAATTCGGAATCCGAGGCGATCGACTTTCTACTGCAAGAAGTATCTGCTAAAATTTTGCCTTCTTCCTTATCAGCAGCACAATTGTTAGACAAAATTCAACAGAGTTTATTAACTCATTCAAGTTCCTGAAAATGAAGAAGCTGCCAGGTTTGTAGTGAGTAATTTACTTCTATCTAAACCGGTAAATACCACTATTATTTCTGAGTAAAAACAGAGTTTTCTAATTCTTTAACGGAAAACATCGAAGGGTTATTTATTAACTGCTTCAACTTTCTAATAACTCATGATTTTGCCTATTTGTAGTGAGGCGATTAGTAGTCTATAAAACAGTAAAAAAAAACGACGACCCTGAGTGTAAATATAATTTGAGAAGTATTTAAATGAAAACCCAGAAGTGTGGCGAGTCAAGAAGCAATATCAAAACTCAAAAATATGAGTTATTATAGGCGATCGAGAAACCCTTATATTTTTTTCTGGGGCTGTACAGTGCCTAATCGCATTCCTTTAATATCTCTGCTACTCGCACTCGGTTTGGGGGCAATGCCCGAGCCTGCTGTCGCACAGGCACTCCTGCCTTACACCCTGCAAATCGACTCGGCCCAACTTGAACAAACAGCCTTGAGCCTTGCAGAAGAAGCCGTCCAGCTAGCCAGGCTGCAGCAGTACCAACTCGCCGTACCTAGAGCCGAACTCGCCACACAGTTAGCCCCCAAAAATGCTCAAACTTGGACTTTGTTAGGCAGCTTGTACCTTCAAGTCGAGCAGCTTGACAAAGGCATTGAAGCTTTGGGGCAAGCTCAATCTCTGTCACCAGAAAATCCATCAATTAAATTTGTCTTGGGAGAAGCTCACTTTCGGAAAGCGAACTACGAGAAAGCAATCGAATATTTGCAAGCAGGGTTAAAGTTAAAACCAGACACTCCAGGTGCATTATTTGATTTAGGCAATGCTTTTTATAAGTTGAAGCGGTTCGATCAGGCGATCGCCCAATATGAAAAAGCCTTTGCTTTAGAAAAAAACCTGTGGCCGGCTATTAACAATATTGGATTAGTCAAATACGAAATGGGAGATGTTGATAGCGCCATCAAACGCTGGGAACAGGCGATCGCGATCGACAACAAAGCAGCAGAATCAATGCTAGCTCTAGCAGTAGCACTCTACGGCAAAGGCGACAAAGCAAAAGGCTTAGCGATGGGAGAAGCAGCTCTGAAACTTGACAAACGCTATGCTACCGTAGAATATCTCAAAGAAAACCTCTGGGGCGATCGTTTAATCGCAGATACCCAAAAGTTGCTAGCAACTCCTGAAATGAAAGCAGCACTGGCTAAAATTCAAGACGCCCCACCCCCTCCAATGTAGTCGCCCGATCCCAAATCCGGGTGTAATATCATCACGAACCCTCCGTCACTGCGAGGAAGGAAGAAATAGCAGAGACTAAGCGATTGCTTCCTTCCTCGCAATGACAAATAATACAAAAAAAAGGGGTAGTAAACCCGGATTTGATATAAGTCGCGATCAACTTACTTCAACTGCCCCCAGTGTTTTGAGCGTCGCAATAGTCGCCTCAGTTAAACCTTTAACACCTGTCATTTTCATGCCTTCATAAGGTTTGGGAACTGGTAAGGTTTTGATGCACTTAGCCGTCACTGCATCCCAAAGCTTAATCGTCTCATCTTGGCTACTACTAGCAAGGGTCTGACCATCTGGACTAAAAGCAACTGACCATACCCAATGGTCATGTCCTTCGAGAACTTGCAAACATCTACCCGTGCTAACATCCCACACTCGTATAGTTTGGTCGTGACCGCCACTAGCCAAGTATGTACTATCAGGACTGAAAATTACAGATGACACAATACCGTCATGTCCCTCTAAAGTTGTCAGACATTCTCCGGTATTGATATCCCAAAAGTCGATGCTACTGTCACTGTTGCTGCTTGCCAGGATATTACCATCAGGGCTAAAGGCAACAGACCAAACCCAACCGCTATTTGCCATCAAAGTTCTTAAGACTTTCCCTGTACTGATATCCCATAACTTCACCGTATTATCGGTACTCGCAGAAGCCAGAATATTACCTGAAGGACTAAAAGTAACTCCCATCACCCAACTCTGATGCTCAGTAAAACTATAAAGACATTGCCCTGTGCTAATATCCCATAGTTTGATAGTCTGATCGGCACTGAAACTTGCCAATATCTTACCGTCGGGACTGATGGTGGCTCCCCAAACCCAAGCAGAATGACCCTCTAAACTTTTTAGGCATTCTCCTGTCATAGCATCCCATAACCTAACAGTAGTGTCAGAGAATCCACTCGCCAACAAGTCCCTATTCGGACTAAAGGCAATCGATTTCAATCGATTAGTATGTCCATCCTGTATGCTTTTAATACATTTCCCCGTTTTGATATTCCATAATCTCACGGCGCGATCGCTACTAGCTAAAGTTTGACCGTCGGGTGAGAAAACTACCGAATTTACTGGATTGCTTTGCCCAAATACTGTTTTTAGACAATAACCCCTTCTGACATCCCACAGTCTCACCTTACAATCTTCACCAGTGCTAGCTAAAGTTTTGCCATCTGGACGAAACGCGACAGATGAAACCCGAGTGGTGTGTGCTTGCAGTGTATTTAGACACTGACCCGATATTACCTCCCACAATCTCACGGTGCTGTCTTCGCTGCAACTTGCTAAAATCTGACCGTCAGGACTAAAGGCAACAGACACTACTATTTGTGAGTGTCCAGAGCCAATCCTCAAGACCTCACCCGTGCTAATATCCCAGAGGGCGATCGAAGCATCAGCACCGCCACAGGCTACAGTTTTACCATCCGGACTGAAAGTAACCGATAGAATTTGACCACAGTCACTCTCAAACATTTTCAGGCATTGTCCCGTAGCAACATCCCAAAGTTTAAGTATTCCGTCATCACCGCCACTAACTAAAATATTACTTTGAGGACTAAATGCGATCGACCAAGCCTGACTTTTGTGTGCTTGCAAAGTTAGCAAGCATCGTCCATGACTCCAATCCCAGAAACGCACAGTTCCATCACCGATGCTACTAGCAAGCATCTTGCCATCAGGACTAAAAGCCACTCCCAGCACAGTGCTAGTATTTCCCTGCAATATTTGACGGATAGACCAACTGCTAACATCCCAGCAACGAATCGTCCCGTTACTACCGCCAGTAGCAAGAGTTTTCCCATCCGGACTAAAAGCGACTGATAACACGATGCTGCCGTATTCTTTGCTAGTTCTCAGCAGCCTAACTTCTGGCATTTGCCACAAGTGAATCTCACCATTTGTATCGCCCATTGCTAAAAGTTGTCCATCCGGGCTAAAAGCGATTGACAAACCACTTCCCAGAACTTCAGTGAAAACGGAATTAGCTAAATTAGCCCCAGCAAAATTGACAAAATGCAAATTAGTATCGGGTAAATAAGCTTGCCAAACGGTCAAATTAGAAAAATCCCAACCGCTTAAATCTGGCTGCATCTGACGCAAGAGATTTATAATATTACCTGCAGCATAGCCAGTTTCTATTGTTGGTTTACCGCGCAGCGATGCTAGAATTGGTTTGAGTTGGTTTTCGAGAAGTTGCTGGCGTTCAAAAGTAAAAAGCAGTCGATCGGCAATAGGTTTAAGGATAAGACGAGCTTGCGTATCTCTAAGGTATTCTTTAGCTGTAGCTTTGAGAATAGCATGGCTTCTGAGAAGGTCAATTTCGCTGCTGGTTATCTCAGTGCAGACTTTTTCGATTAATCGTTCCGTCATGTATTCCATGACGACGGGTTGTTGAGTGTAGCCCTCTGAGATTTTTTCGATGAGAGAACGTCTAACGAGAGAACCTAAAACCTCTAGTAATTCTTTGACAGTTAATTTTGAAACTAAATCTTGTTGTAACTCTCTCAGCGAGACTGGCTCCCGCTCGATCGCCAACCAGTACATCACCTTTTTTTCTACATCTGATAAACGATTGAATTGTCTGTCTAATAGGTTACGAATATCATCAAATACTAAAGTTCCTTGATTTAAAAGTTCTAAAAATCTGGTCAGGCTACTGTCAAAAAAATCATGGATGGCTGGAGCAACCATTTTTAAGGCTAACGGATTTCCAGCATAGTGGGATCTCAAAATATCCCATTCGCAGTCTGAGCCTTGAAAAAAAGCAATACCTCGGACAATTTCCTGTGCTTCTGGGGTTGTTAAACCTGTCAGTTGTAATGAACGAGCTGGCAAATTTTTACCTTCTTTAGCTGCTAAACCGAGCGGTTTTTCTCGACTGGTTAGTAGCAGGGTACTTTTATGATTGATTTCGGCTACACATCGCAGAAGTTGACCGTAGCCTTCATATCCCTGTCGATAACAACCCGTGCGTTCTTCTTCCTGTAGAATTGACTCGAAGTTATCTAATATTAAAAGACACCGATGCTGTCGCAGATAGTGCATCAGGCGCGAGATTCCAGCCTCCACAGTTTCCGGTAAATTCGTTTCCTGTTGGTTCGAGAGAAATTGAATCAGTTGTGCCAATAAGTCGAGGAGCGATGGAGCATTGCAGAGACTGTGCCAAATAATATAATCAAATTGTTCTTGGATGCGTTCTGCTACCTTGATAGACAGAGAGGTTTTGCCAATGCCACCCATTCCCAACAGCGTCACTAGGCGGCAGCGATCGCCGATTAGCCACTGTTCTAATAAAGCTAATTCCTCTGCACGTCCGTAGAAAACAGAAACATCAATTGCCTCTCCCCAATTAATCGTTTTGTTGAGTTTTGTTACATCTGTTGCAACTCGATCGGCGATCGCACCACTCCGATCGATTTGTTGGTTGATATTGTGACTAATTCGGCTATTTGGTAGTGCGACGGTTACTTGTGCCTGTTGTGCTTTCCGTCGCATAACTGACTGAACGTTACTCTTGGTGACTTTTTCTCCGAATAGCCGACGGAGAACTTGCCATAACTGAAAGCCAACAAACTTAATGTATTCGGCATCATAACCCGCGCTTTTGGCAATCTCTGGATAAGAGCGTCCTTCCCAAGCCTGTCGCAATACCAGTATGTGAATATCGTTGAGATGCTCTTGTTTGAGAACTGAGTCGAGGAAAAGCAGTGCTTCTTCAATAGTCATTTATCTAAAATTATCCGGTTTGTTAGCGCAAGGGTCGTGGTTCCTGTCCCCAATTGCAGGCGTTTAAGCCATTATACTTAAAAACTCGGTAGAGTTTGCAGCCACGATATAACTATTTATAACTTTTACTCACAGACGTGAGCGGCGCATCGGTGTTATTACTGAATCAAGGTAAATTTAACCAGTTAACTTCTCTATTAAAAGTAATAGCTATCAAAACTGTGCATATCTAATGCAGTTTCGTTATCAGGTAGTAATGGCCATTGCAAGAGCTGCTTAATTTTATTGCAATGCTTCTTAAAAAATTACTTTTTGAAAGTCAGGCAAGGATAAATTCACTAAAACCGCCCATTAAAAGCAGATCAATAAGAGGGCATATACTGTGAGCGAATTAATTAATTATAACGCTACACTTAACCTTGACAATGAAAAAAGCAATCTAAATGCAGTAAGAGGCTCGACAAATGCCATCGTACCAGCATTAGATAAAATAAACACTGGCAACTCTGTTGATAGTTCAGTTATTGCTAAGGATTTAGCGACCAATAAAGATCTATCATCACCAAGCATTTTAGATTTAAAAACCGAGGAAATTAATAATGTAATTTTGCCCGCCAGCACCACCAAAACCAGTATTTTTTCAAATGATTTAACATCTCAATCTAGTACATCCGATACAGGAATCGATAGCCTAACAGGCTTAAAAGTAAACGAAGCGGTAATAGATAATTCAAAACCTGACTCATTAACGAATCCTTCTGCTTCTCAAAGCCAAACACTTAACAATACGGAACAGCTAAAAGAAAACGTTACGCCAGCAACAAGTGAATCTAAGACGCCAGACACTTCCATTACTTCAACTGAAAATAAAACGATCGCACCAGCGATCGAGAAACCATCAGTTTCCGTTGAGGAAACTTCCCCTGTCACAGATAAAGCAGCGGTAACTTCTGAGAGTGAAAATAAAGCGCTCGCAGCGCTTGACTCTGGAGCAACCACACCAGTATCGTCAGAAAAGTCAGTTGTGACAACCGAGTCTTCAGCTAGCGTCACAGGCGATGAAAGAGCGATCGTATCCGATACTCCCAAAAATCCCGATTCAGCAGTAGTAACAAATAATAATTCAGAAGCGATCGCCTCTGAAGTATCAAAATCAGATACCGCCGTTATCACTACTGCACCCGCAACATCCGATCCTGCTAAAACCGAAACAGAGGTAACTTCTGCCAACTCCGGCGCTCTCGTATCTAACAACCCTGCAAAAAATCCCGATTCAGCAGTAGTAACAAATAATAATTCAGAAGCGATCGCCTCTGAAGTATCAAAATCAGATACCGCCGTTGTCACTACTGCACCCGCAACATCCGATCCTGCTAAAACCGAAACAGAGGTAACTTCTGCCAACTCCGACGATCTCGCACCCGCGATCGAGAAACCATCAGTTTCCGTTGAGGAAACTTCCCCTGTCACAAATAAAACAGCGGTAACTTCTGAGAGTGAAGATCGAGCGATCGCATCTACATCAGATATAACTGATTCAAGTCCAACCCCAAAAAATTCAATAAATTCAACCACTGCTGACGTAACTAAAACCTCCCTAACCAGCACACCCGCCCAGAATATCACCCAGCTACCATCTCAAAGCTTTACATTTAACACGGGGGTATTTAAAGTTGATGAAACTGGCAAGGTTGGGATTGATTACCTGTTTGACGGTGGTGGATATGAGGGAGAGTTAGGGATTTTTAATCTGGACGGGATGGAGAAATTAGCTCAAAACTCCGATGCTTTTATTACTGAGGCTGCACGCAGAGCGGTAAGTAATTCTAATTTGGGTTATGTCGTCATTAACGATGCTACTGAAGGAGCAAGATTTAGTGGCGACCTCCCTGACGATATTAACCGTAATCAAGGCGAGTATAAAGGCGTTAAAACCTTTACCATGCTACCAGGAGATAGGTTTGCTTTAATCTTAGTCCCTAACGGAGCTAACTTACAGCAAGTTGCAAACAAGTCTGCAACAGGTGATGACGCACGGCCTTTATTTTCCCTGCCAATGGCTAACCCAAATGGTAGCTTTATGACAGGGCAAATTGCCGATGTCACGGGTGTAGGAAATACCTTTGTGATGGAAGATTTGCGGGTAGACAAGCCAGGTACAGATAGCGACTACAATGACATTATCTTCCAGGTGCGGGGTGCGACGGGGAGCGCAGTCAGTATAGATAGCGTCATCAATCCAAATAAAGAGTGGCGTTCAACTAACTTGGGTAAAGCGTTGATTGAGTACGCTAAACCTTACGTAACACCGGAGAATCCCAAAGTCGGGGAGTTGGTCACAGATGAGTTGTATGATAGCATTTTTGGCAATACAGATAACCAGGTAGATAACGCTAACAAAACAGGAGCGATCGCGCCTGAAGTTCCAAAATCGGATTCCCCCGCTGTCACGACTGCACCCGCAACATCCGATCCAGCTAAAACCGAAAGTAACGTAACTTCTACTAACTCCAGTGCGATCGCACCCGCAATAGAGAAACCATCAGTTTCCGTTGTGGAAACTTCCCCTGTCACAGATAAAACAGCCGTAATTTCTGAAAGCCAAAATCAGCCTCTTGACTCGGGAGCGACTACAACAATATTGCCACAACAGCCAGTGGTTACAGCCGAGTCTTCATCTAGCGTTACACAGGATGGAGGAGCGATCGTATCTAACACTTCTCCAACAAATCCCGATTCAGTTGTAGTAACAGATAATAATGCAGATGATCTCGCATCCGCAATAGAGAAACCATCAGTTTCCGTTGTGGAAACTTCCCCTGTCACAGATAAAACAGCGGTAACTTCTGAAAGCCAAAATCAGCCTCTTGACTCTGGAGCGACCACAACAATATTGCCACAACAGCCAGTCGTTACACCCGAGTCTTCATCTAGCGTCACGGGGGATGGAGGAGCGAGCGTATCTAACACTTCTCCAACAAATCCCGATTCAGTTGTAGTAACAGATAATAATTCAGGAGCGATCGCACCCGCAATAGAGAAACCATCAGTTTCCGTTGTGGAAACTTCCCCTGTCACAGATAAAACAGCGGTAACTTCTGAAAGC
>NZ_JAUBQN010000014.1:126216-134508 GCF_036701295.1 Microcoleus harperi Pol14_C6
CAAAATCAGCCTCTTGACTCTGGAGCGACCACAACAATATTGCCACAACAGCCAGTCGTTACAGCCGAGTCTTCATCTAGCGTTACAGAGGATGGAGGAGCGAGCGTATCCGATACTTCAAAAACTTCCGATTCAGCAGTAGTAAAAGATAATAATTCGGGAGTGATCGCTGTTAATCCAACTTCTACCACATCGCCAAATTCAGTAACAGGAGACAATTCTGTTTCCAATGTTACTGGGGATAATGGGGGTGCGATCGCGCCGACAACTGATGCTAATACCCAGCTCACCGTAGCAGAGACAGTGGCGAGTCAGGAGATGGATGGAATTACATTAATAAAAGAAGCAAACCCTCTGGTTTCTACTACACAGCAACCAGCAGTAGGAAATGTGTTGGGTGAGAATGAGAAGGGAGGCACGATCGCATCTACTACACAGCCAACCTTACAAAAGCCTGTTGCTACAGCCCAAAATTCAGTTAACAACTGGCTATATGAGATTAAGCAAGAATTAACTACTCTCAATAATCAGGAGGCTCAAAGTTTAAATCATCTTCAAGATGTATTAACTGGCATTAACAGCGAAATTCAGAAACAGGTAGACGACTTTAAAACCTCTATTTTGGCAACTGAGGACTCTCTTAATAGTCAGTTGCAATCACTAGGAAGGCAACTTACCAATGTTGATGGTGAGTTATACAACGCAGGCTACAATCACTGGAGTACGCTTTCTAAAATCCAAAACTCAATAGATGCTCAGATAAGTGCTACCAATGACCAACTTTCAAACGTTGGTAACGATATGTACGACCAAGTGTACAACGTTTGGAGCAAAGTCTCTCATTCTGGAGACTACATGAATGATTGGGTAGAGTATGTAGAAAGCAATCTCTCCAGCAGTGGTAACTACACAAATGAGTGGGTTGACTACGCAAAAAATACCGTTTCTAACGTCGATAAATTCATGTATGACTGGGCGTACTATACCTGGAGTGACCTGTCCAATACGGGCAATTACTTGACTCAGTGGGTTGACTACGCAAAAAATACTGTTTCTAACGTCGATAAATTCATGTATGACTGGGTGCTCTACACCTGGAATCAACTGAATAGTAAGGGGTTTGGAAACAACGTTTGGGATGACTACCGCGCCCTCGATAGCTACAGGCATACAGCTATGGCTGATGCCTGGAATCAATCCAACGCTTTCAAGGGCAGTAAAGAGACTGTGATGAGCAGTCTATGGAATCAGTACCAGAGCATGGATGCCTACCGTCGTCAGGAGATGGGCGATGCTTGGAATCAATACTACAACTTAGCTGCATACCGCGATCGGGGTATGGATAATGCCTGGAATGAATACTATGCTCTCAAAGGCAATAAAGAAACTGTAATGAATAGCCTTTGGAGCCAGTACCAGAACCTGGATACCTACCGTCATCAAGTGATGGGTGATGCTGAGAATCAGTTGGATGCTCTTAAGAATTCTAAAGAAGCATTCATGAGTCAAGCTTGGAGCGAGTATCAAGCACTGGAAAACCAGCGTAGCCAAGTTATGGGTGATTACTGGAGTCAGTACGAGCAACTGCAAAACTCCAAAAATTCAATCATGGCAGATGCTTGGAAAGACTATCAGGCTTTAGATCTGCAACGTCATCAAATAATGGATGATGGCTGGACTGAGTATGATGGTCTGAAAAACTCCTGGAGCGAGTGGGTAGACGACTCTCAAGCTGAAATAGATGTTTGGGCGAAGATTCTGGCTTCTGAAAATCGCTGGTATAAAACCTCGCCAGCAGATATTTTGCTGAAAAATGGTTTGCCCTTAATTGGTCTAATTGACTCAGGCTTCCGGGTTAACAATCCTGACATTAATGCCTCTCGAATCACTCTGGGTAAGGATTGGGTAGATGGTGACAGCAACCCATTGTTGCAACCAGGTGAGGGAGATGAACATGGTACTCAGATGTTAGAAGTAATTGCTGCCACTCGTAACAATGGCATTGGTATTGATGGCATCAATGACAAGTCTCCTCTGTGGCTAGGTCGTGCGATTGGTTCTGGAGACTGGGCGCAGTCGTTGATTGAGTTTGTGGACGCTGCTAAAGCATCGGGGCAACCGAATGCTGTAGTCAACCTCAGCTTTGACTTGACCCAAACAAATCTGGATGGAAGTGTAACTACACGCTACGAACTGACTTCCCTTGAACGGGCAGCTTTGCTTTACGCTCAACAGAATAATATTCTGGTTGCTACCTCTACTGGGAACCAAGGAACTACCATGTCAGCACTTGCTCAGGCTACTAAGGAGTTTGACAATATCCTAGTGGTTGGGGCTGCTGAAGGCTGGCAAAAAGCAAATTATTCCAGCTATGGAGAAGTCGATTATGCCAACTACGGCAAAGGGGTGGATATCCTAGCACAAGGGACTGCCAGCAATGGTGCATCTGGTACATCAGTAGCAACTGCCAAGGTCACGGGTGCTGCATCTCTAATCTGGGCAGCCAATCCAAGCCTGAACTACACCCAGGTTATCGATATCCTAAAACGCACAGCTACCGACCTGAATGCGTCTAATTGGGACGCTGAGACTGGTTTGGGATTGCTAAACATTGCCGCCGCAGTCCATCTGGCGAAGGCAACAAAACCAGAAGTTTACACACCTCCTAACATTGATTTGGTTCAGGCTACGCTCAAGAACGGAAATATTCCAGAAGTTAACTGGCCTGAATTTTACAACCTGTACCACTACTATGACCTGGAATCCAAACTCGAAAAATCTGCTTGGATAGATTCGGATGAAATAACTTCTACAGAGCGAGCGACGAGCGAGAAACAAGTTTTTTCAATTACCTATGCTAAGAGTGGATTACCTCACTGGTTGCCAGGATGGGTTACAGGAGATGCAGTATCAGAGGCGGCGGCGAACTATGCCATAGACCAGTTTAAAAAGCTTCACCCTCTACCAAAGCACTCCAGGTATGAAGTTAGGGATGAAGAACATAGCTACAGCAAGCGAATTGGAAGTAAATATCTAGGGTACACAGTAAGTGTGACCTGGGGAGTTACTAAAAAGCTTTTTGTTGTCACTAATGACGCTCTTATAGAAGCAGACAAAAAAGCAGCAGCAGCAGCAGCGGCAAAAGCTAAGGCGGCAGCAGCAGCAGCTAAGGCAGCAGCAGATGCAGCAGCAGCTAAGGCAGCAGCAGATGCAGCTAAAGCAGCAGCAGCTAAGGCGGCAGCAAATGCAGCAGCAGCGGAAGCAAAACGACGGGAGGAAGAGAAGAAAAAGCAAGAGGCTGAACAAAATGCCAAGAATATAGTTGCTACGGCTCAAACTAATCTAGAAAACGCCAAGGCGGTTGCCCAAACTGCTGTGACAAATGCTCAGAATACACTAGAAGCCGAAAAATCAAGAGCACAGCAACTAATAGACGATGCCCGGACAGCTTTAGCAAATGCTGACCAGTCCTCTCAGGAGGCTATTGAAGCTGCCCAACAAGCTTTGGACGCAGCTATAGAGGAAGCCAACCGCATTGTTGCGTCTGCTGAAGCGGTCTTGGCACAGACCCAAGCAGAGGCACAAAAACTTATAGACGATGCCCAAGCCGGACTAGCAGCAGCAGCAACGCAGGCACAGCAGATATTGGCAGACGCTCAAGCTGCATACGATGCAGTAGCAGCAGAGGCAGCAGCAGCAGCACAGGTATATCAAGACGCACTAGCAAAATCTAAAGCAGCAGAAAAAAATCTTGCAGATGCTAACGCTGCTTTAGCTAAAGCAGAAGCTGAATTGAAGCAAAAAACGAAAGAGCATCAAGAAGCAGTAGCCAAATTTGAAGCATTGCAGCAAGAGGAGTTAGAACGCGAACGAGAGGAACAGAATCGGCGCAAGAAAGGATTCTTTAACCGCTTGAGTGATAGTGTCAAGCAGTTTTCAAAGGATATCAGCGAAAACATTAAGAGCAGTCTAGATGGTGTAGACGTTGGTGCAGTTCTCGATGCCTTGAAGAAAATTCCAGTTGTTGGCACAGTTGTCAATGGTATCGAGGGATTGATTGCTCTAGTTCAAAATGATTGGAAAGGGGTTGTTAAGAGCGGCATTAATGGGGTACTAAAAATAATACCTGGTGGTTCTGCTGTGCCAGAGAAAGTGGTCAATATCCTAATAGATGTCGGCTGGGGAATTATTACTAAAGACTACAAGACAGCCTTGAAAGATGTCCTCAAAGAGCTTGAGGTGAAAGATAAGGTAGCAAATACCTTTGTGGATGTTGCTTGGGCAATGAAAGATGGTGACTGGAAGAACGTTTTAGGTGCAGGTTTGTCCGGTGCTGGATTCAACAATGCTGACAAATTCGTTGGCATTGCCTGGGGTGTAATAGATAAAAACTATACGGAAGCTCTTACAACAGGGCTAGAAGTTGGTGGACTCGACAAATTAGGCATCAATTCAAACCAAGCCCAAGCATTTGTTAAGTCTGCGATCGCGCTCAAAGATAATCAAACTAGCAAGGTTGCAGATGAATTACTCTCAGCTGCGGGTACACAGTTCACTAATAGTTCTTGGGTGCGGGATCTTAAAGATAACAATCCCAATAATGACCGTGCTGCTGTCAAACAAGGTTTATCAGCCGTCGGCTTTAAGAATGTAGATCAATGGGTAAACATGGCATGGGATGTCAAAGACAAGAATTACCTTAGTGCCATTTCCACTGGGTTCTCCCTAGCTGGATTTTCACAAGGCAAAGACTGGGTAGACATGGCGTGGAGTTTGCAGCGGGGCGATTATCTCAAAGCGCTTTCTACAGGATTCAAAGTTGCTGGATTCGCAGAAGGCGAACATTTAGCCAAAGCTGCTGTTAACTTAAGAGAGGGCAAGTACTTGGATGCTTTCTTTGAAGGGATGTACATGGTTCCCGGTATCGGGGATTTAGTCAATGCTTTCAAAGCAGTAGGCGATGGCAATTTCAAAGGTGTCGCTAACTCCCTTGCCAAAGTCGCTACTAACCCCACGTTGCTCAAATTGCTTGTTAGCTAGTATGGATACGGGGCGGCTCAATTAGAAATAGTTGTAACCTGCCCCAATTTTAACCGCCCTGATTAGTAAGTATTTTCCAATGGACATCAACAATTTTTTAACGATAGACGGTGTAACTTTATCTTTACAGCAATCCCTTGGCTATCTCCGCACGGCTGGTAAACTATCAACAGTTGTGTTAGAAATTGCCCAGCAATATCTCTTAGAAAACGAAATTAAAGCTTTAGAAATTCCCGAGCCCGAACCCGATCTCGTAGAACAATTTATCCTAGAATTTCGCTTACAACAGCAATTAACCAGCCCTGAAAGTTTCCAGAAATGGTTATTGACAAATGGAATTGACTATGCTGCTTTTAAGCAACAGGTGAGTTTTAGGATTAAACAAGAAAACCTCAAAGAAAAGGTTACAGCATCAAAAGTACAAAACTACTTTGTGCAAAATAAAGAAGGTTTGGATCGGGTTGTCCTTTCCCGTATTGTCGTACAGCATCCCGAAATTGCTCAAGATTTGAAACCGCAACTAGAACAGGGTGCAGATTTTGCCCAATTAGCTAAGCAATACTCCACCGTAGATGATGCTGTAGTAGGTGGCGTAATGGGACCAGTTATTCGCGCTCAGATGCCAGAAATGATTCGCAAGGCGACAGAAAATGCACAAGTTGGACAAATTATTGGCCCGCTTCAGATTGAGGGACGCTATTGTTTGTTGAAAGTTGAACAACTGCTACCTGCTTCGTTAGAAGGTGCTTTAAAGCGAGATTTGGAAAATCTGCTGTTTGAGGAATGGTTAAAAGAGAAACTACAAAATATGAATGTCAAGTTGAATTAGATTATTTAATGTGACTTTGATTGCACAATCATTCTCGCTATTCGCTGTGACTTTGTATGAGGGGTAATACCCTTCATACAAGGTCAACAGTCTCTTTAAACCGCCGAATCATCAAGGGGGTGGCTAACTTCTGGACGATCGCGACTGAGAAACGATATACATTTAGTCTATATTTTGGGGAACCATCATCAGCACTAATTCACCTATGACATCCACCGCCACGGTCGCAGCCCCTCTAAGCTGGACAGAATTAGAAGCCCTCACAGACTTTGAACTCGATCGCGTCAACGGGCCAACCAACGCTCAAGCCCGCTTGCGCCTCTTTGGTAAAACCGAATCCGATGTGCGAGTCACCCTCTACCGCGACAACCACGCCTGGTGTCCCTACTGCCAAAAAATCTGGCTGTGGCTGGAAGAAAAAGAAATCCCCTACCGCATTGAGAAAGTTACTATGTTCTGCTATGGGGAAAAGGAAAGCTGGTACAAACGCAAAGTGCCATCGGGAATGCTACCGGCGATCGAACTAGACGGCCGCATCATCACCGAAAGCGATGATATCTTAATCGCGCTGGAACGAGTCTATGGCCCCTTGGGTTTGGGCATGGAAAACCCCGCAGTCATTCCCCTGCGGCGGTTAGAACGACTGCTGTTTAGAGCCTGGTGCTCTTGGCTGTGCTACCCAGCAAGTTCAGCCAGAGTAGAACAGCACAACCGCGACCAATTTATCAGCGTCGTCGCCCAAGTAGAAAAAGCTCTGGCTAGCACTCCGGGGCCTTATTTCCTCGATGAATTTGGCACTGCGGATGTGATATTTACCCCCTACGTGGAACGCATGAATGCCAGTCTTTACTACTACAAAGGCTACTCGATGCGCGAAGAAAACCCGCGCTTTGCTGACTGGTTTGCGGCGATGGAAACGCGCCCTACCTATCGCGGTACTCAAAGCGATTTTCACACCCACGTCCACGATTTACCGCCTCAGATGGGTGGGTGTTATGAAAACGGCGAACCTCAGATGCTACTCAATAAAGCCCGCGTGGATAATGGGCCTTGGGCTGGACTGCCGGATGTGATGTATCCAGAACCGGAAACCTCCCGCGCTGAAGCACTTCACCGCGTTATCAAGCATCACCGCAACATCATTCGAGTCAATCCTGCTGATGACAGCTTATTTGATGAGGCTTTGCGTTGTGCTTTAACTTTGATGATGACTGGCGAAGTTTGTACGCCGCCGGGTGGTTCTGATGCGGCTTTGCGGTATTTGCGCGATCGGGTCAATGTACCCCGTGATATGTCGATCTACGCGGCCAAGCGATTGAGGGAAGCGTTGGAGGAAACGGCGGCTTTGGTGGGTGATGGCCAAGGTTCTCCGATTCTGTTGAAGCATCGGCGAGATCAAGATCCGGCTAATTTTGTGTAGGATTTTGGGGCGATCGCACCAGTGGATTTGCTCAAAGATTTCTACAAACACGACCTTACAAATTTGTAAGGTACGATCGGATTATTTTCTAGACTGTTTCACAGGCTATGGGTATGGTTTCAGTATCCAACAACCAACCAATCATTATTCGTACAGAGCGCGGACTGACAATTTCAGGTACGCGCATCACTCTCTATGATGTGATGGACTATTTGACTGCTCAATATCCCCCGAAGTTTATCCGTTCCTTGTTTGACTTAACAGACGATCAGGTTAACATTGCTTTATCCTACATTGAGGCAAATCGTGCAGAAGTCGAAGCAGAGTATCAAGTTGTTTTAAAGCAAGCTAAGGAAATTCAGCATTACTGGGAAGAACGTAATCGCGAACATTCTGCCCGCGTTGCAGCGATGCCACCCAAACCCGGTCGAGAGGCTCTTTGGGCAAAACTTCAAGAGCAGAAAGCCAAGCACGAACTAGAAGCATGAATTTTCTCATCGATCGCATGGTTAAGACCAACTACTAATTCGTTCATGTAGTAGGGGTAATGCCCAACTTCCTTCTGCTTCGGGTATCCACGCAATTGTACTGTACTCCTGTCCAATAATTACGCCTTCCTGATATTCATGGGTTCTTTCTTGTAAGGTTTTGGCATCTGCTCTCCCCCATGCAGTATGGTCGATTGCCACTAATATGTGTTCCGTTGGGGGTGCTTCCTCCTGTAATTGCTGGAAATACAGCAGCATCAGTTTTTTCCGGTCTGGTCTACAATCTTGTAATGCCTCGTAGATGCTTGACCATTGACGATTGAATAGCTGACTGAGCGAAAATTCAGCCAAACAGGCTGCATTCCTGGTGGTCATCACTGCATCCATCAGCTCGAATGTTGCATCCTTGCCTCGTACCAATAACTCGTATGCTTCTTGACAATACTCCGGACAGTTTTTAAGCAGCCAGAGTACCATAAGACAAGACTGAAGGAAGATTTGGATGATTTAAAATC
>NZ_JAUBQN010000015.1:0-129332 GCF_036701295.1 Microcoleus harperi Pol14_C6
ATGCTGCCTATCTTTTTTGAGCACACATTGGCTCAATCCTTACCAACTCTGGGTTTGAGCCTGTTTGTCACCCCCCCAGATAAAAAACAATGATTCAAAAACAAATGCCCAGATTAGGAAGTGCGATCGCTAGCACAATTTTAAGTTTGTTTTCAGCCGTGTCATTGGTAGGAGTAGACAAAGCACAAGCCGCCGTACTCACCTACAATTTCCAAGTGGAAAATGGTGAAGCTAGCGGCTTTTTCAAGTTGAATAACTCCTCGCTTACAGGAATAGGAATTGAAGAAATTGCAGTATCTGAGGGAAGATTAAACACTTTTCTCAATCTTACTTATTATGGAGGTGGAGAAGCCAAAGAATACTACGATTTGGCAGGGTTTACAGTTTTATTTTATCAAGGGGCTTTTCGCGGACTGCAAGCAGGTGGCAGCGACGAAGTGATGAGAGAATATATCAGTCCTCCAGACGAACCAGGAGCACCTTTTTCCTTCACGTATAGTGGCGGCGCATCTTGGTCTATGGCTACGAACGGGCTGTCCTCTGAGATGTGGACATCTTTTTTCTGGGGGTATAAGGACGTATATATTATACGCCCAGACGATAGTGTAGATCTAGTTGCCAGATCGATTGTCCGTGATACCCCTGTTTTTTACACCATAGTTGATACGGCAGCCGAACCAGTTCCCGAACCTCTCACCGTTGGGGGCACAGCTTTAGCATTGGCAGGTTTAACCTGGTTAAAACACAAGAAAAAAATGGCAGCTTGAGGTGTCCTGGTATCTCAACAATTAAGCACTCAGAAGTCACTTTTCCAAGAATATTCGAGTTGCAAAATTTTGCTCTCGATTGGGAGACAGAGCTCTGGCTTTCAAAATCGCAGCTACCAAAAACGCATAGGACAAAACTCCCACCAAGGCCAGCAAAAGTACGCTGACGGCTCCCGACGCATTCCACAAAGCGTGAAGTGCCGAAGCGCTGAAATAGCCGACGCCCAAAATTTGCCAGCGCTTCCTAGGTTTGAGCGCGCTCAAACCGATAAAATATCCCAAATAGCCGCTGTAAGCCATGTGTCCGGCGGCGGAACCCAAAATGCGGGGAATTAGCAACTGCAATCCTACTAATTGTCCCGCCTCCGCCCCTGCTTGCAGGGTGACATTTTGGATGACATTGGGAACGTACTGTCCCAGAGTTTCTAACAGTGTAAAGCCGACGGCCGAGGCACTTCCTAACAGAATTCCATCTAAAGGTTCCCAAACGCCGATTCGATCGCGCCACGGATTTCGCAGCCAATTTCCCAGCAGCATCGCTCCCAAAACGGGCAGGGCTTTCAGTAATTCTTCCATTAGACCCGCCCCGAAAAACATTCTGTTCAAAAAAGGCAAAAAACTGATTGTTTCACCTTCGGTTGGCAGGCGGCCGGGCAAAATTTCTCTAAATACGAATATAAATCCAATTAATAAGGGGCTGATGACAATTAGGACTGTAGCTAAGGCCGAACCAAGCAATACCCACCATGGCTTGTGTTTGCCGCACAGTTGATAGATAAAGTAGTAAGCCGCACCGGCTAGGTAAGCTGACAGCAGCAAATTGAATGCTGCGGAATTGCCAACTGCGACAAACATCGACACGACAAAAATAACTGTGGCAATACCTGGATATAAGTAAGCTTTTTGGCTTAATTGTTTGCCAGTGGAGGCGATCGGGAATAATTGAGTTAAAGTGAGAGCGTCTTTTTCGCTACCCGCCAAATTGCCAGTTTGTGGTGCTCTTAATCCGGGTTGATTTTGGTAAGGGGTTACGGAAGATTCAAATATGTATTCAGGGCCGTCAAGGCCGAGACTGATGCGATCGCCTGTTTCTAAAGTTTGGCAGCCAGAGAGCTTTTTTCCGTTGATATAAGTTCCGTTAGCGCTGTTGAGGTCGCAAATTTCCCATCTGGTCAAACTACCCTGAGTGAGGGGACGGATCGTGGCGTGGCGACGGGAAACCATGCCGTGACCGAGCGACTCTAAAGCTATTTGACAATTGCGATCGCGTCCGATGACCAATTCCCCATCTTCAGAAAGTTGGTACTTGGATGCTGGCGTTCCCGCAGCATCTTTGGCTGGCACTTGTCGCAGAAATCCGATTTCATTAGTCATGAGTTATGAGTCATTAGTCATTAGTCATTAGTCATTGGTCATGAGCTCGCAAGCTGTTAGCTGATGTTATTTTTGAGCAGTCTTTATTCCACAGTTATTAGTTGTTAGCTGCTGACTAATTACTAATTACTAATTACTGCTGACTAATGACTAATGACTAATCACTCTGCTTATAGATTTGCCCTGGCATCCTGAACGGCTGCATAGAAAAATATGCCAGTTAGCGGTACGCTCAGGGCGAGGATGATGCCCGTGACTAAATTGCCAAGTTGAGCTTCTCCCGATGACAGCTCAAAGATGGAGCCGACTGCCGCGATCGCAGTGATGCACGAAAGAGCTAAGAGTAAACCACTTTTCGGAGTTCCTGCCATCATACTGATTTTACTGCCTTTGGGGAAAATTTATGCTTGACTAATGCTTCATTTAGTGCAAGCTTGTTTTCTACTCTGTCTACAAACAGCACTCCGTTGAGGTGATCCATTTCGTGCTGAATTGCCCTCGACAGTAACTCTGTTGCTATCAGGGTTTGTGGGCGGCCGTATTCGTCGCGGTAGGAGACTTCAATGACTTCTGGGCGTTTGACTTCTAAATAAACTCCCGGAATACTCAAACACCCTTCTTGCAAGATGCAGATATCGCCGCTGCTACTTTTGATGGTGGGGTTGATCAAAACAATTGGCGGTGTGGCGGGGTTTTCCGGGTCGCAGTCGAGGACGATTACTTGTTTGTGGACTCCGACTTGGGGTGCAGCCAAACCGATACCGTCGGCACTGTACATGGTTTGCAGCATTTCTCGGACTAGCTGCCGAATTTCTGCATCGACGCTTTTGACGCGCTTGGCTGGCTGCCGCAGGACGCGATCGCCTAATGTGTGTATTGTTAGGGGCGGTTTTTCTAACTTTTTCTTTTCAATCAAGACCTGAGCCGTCATAAAACCTCGCGGGATATTTGGAAACCCCCAACGAAAGCTGTTGGGGAATGAAATTGGAACCAATACTATTGTTTTCAATATTAATCTAATTTTAACTCCTCGCTGGGAAGTCCCCCGCTATAACTGTACCCAGTTTAGCGGCGGGATGAAAGGCAGGGAGATTGTAGGTACGGAAATCTCCAAATCTTTATTTTTGTAGATTTTTTACTGGAATGTGTATAATACAGTAAGGAGGTCATGAGATGCTGCATACTGCCATTAAGGTTCGACTTTATCCAACATTTGAGCAACAAGCCCTACTGTCTCAGCACTTTGGCTGTGCCAGATGGTGGTGGAACTATGCTCTAAATAAGTCAATTGAGACTTATAAAGAAACGGGTAAAAGCCTTGGTCAGTCAGCACTCAATGCCTTTTTACCAAAACTCAAGAAAGCCGAAGAAACACTTTGGTTGTCTGAATGTTACAGCCAAGTTTTGCAATCAACAACGCTCAACCTCACAACCGCCTATAAAAACTTTTTTGCAGGTCGTGGTAGGTTCCCGCGCTACAAGTCAAAGCATGGTAAACAATCGATTCAGTATCCTCAAAATGTCAAGGTACTTGATGGGTTTGTTCAGTTTCCTGGCAAGGTCGGCAAAGTTAAAGCCAAGTTGCACAGGAACATAGAAGGAACAATCAAAACCGTAACGGTTAGTTTAAATCCTTCTGGGAAATACTTTGCCTCAATATTGACGGAGAGTGAAGGCGACAATCCGACTGTTTCAACGGTCGGTAAAGTAATTGGAATTGACTTGGGATTGACTCATTTTGCTATTACGAGCAATGGCTGCAAAGTCTCTAAGTACGATCGCCCTAAGCATCTAGCCAAACACGAGAAAAACCTCAAACGCAAGCAACAAAAGCTAGCTAAAAAACAGAAAGGAAGTAATTCAAGGAACCAAGCTAAAAAGACGGTAGCTAAAGTGTACGAACGGGTAACTAAATCCCGTCAGGATTTTCTACATAAGCTTTCCCGAAAGCTCGTCAATGAAAACCAAGTTGTCGTAGTAGAGAATCTTAATGTCAAATGCATGGTACGCAATCACAATTTAGCTAAAGTCATATCTGATGTGGGATGGGGAATCTTTATCAATTTCCTAGCTTACAAGCTAGAGAAAAAAGGTGGCAAGTTGGTTGAGACTGACCGCTGGTTCCCCAGCTCCAAGCTCTGCTCTAATTGCTATTACCAGATTGATAAGTTACCGCTTGATGTTAGGGAGTGGACTTGTCCTAATTGCGGTACTCGTCATGACCGTGATGGTAACGCCGCAACAAACATTAGAGCGGAAGGCATCAGGATATTACAGACGGATGGAGCAGCCGTTTTTGCTAACGGAGGGGAAGTAAGACCAAAGATTGGACGCAAGTCTGTTCTGAGGCATTCCTCTGTGATGTTAGAAGCCCACACTATAATCGTTTCGATGTAGTGTGGGTAGTTCACGTAGCCATGACTGGAAACAAACCAAACCAACGGCCGATTATTTCTCTGGGGCTTTCGCCTGTTATAGTCGCGGTAGAGCTTTTGGGTGCGATCGCGATTTTGCTGGCGATTTTGCTCATCGTCAAGTTTTGGGCGGTTTTGCCCGATCGAATTCCGATTCATTTCGGCTTGGGGGGGCTGGCTGATGCTTGGGGCGACAAGGTGACGATTTGGATCGTGCCGGCGGTTGCTGCCATTATTTTTGCGGTTTTAACTGCGGTATCGCGCTATCCCCATACTTTTAATTATCCGGTACCGATTAATTCTGAGAACGCTCATCGGCAATATCTGTTGGGCAGAGGCCTTTTGGCTTGGCTGAAGGCGGAGATTTGCTGGCTGTTAGCGTTTGTGGTGCGACAGCAAATTCTTGTCGCTTTGGGCAATGCTCAAAGGTTGAGTATTGAGTTACTTTTAGGGTTAGTTTTTTTGATATTTGGGACAGTTGGCGTGTATTTGCTCAAGGCTTATTCTGCTCGCTAGATCTAGGGCAAAAAACTTACATATACCCAAAAATAAAGTTTTTTGGTATGATGTTTTTAACCCCAGGTAATATTATCCTGCATAAATAAATAAAATTTGTTGGTATTGAGGACTCAAGTCATCTAAGTTTTATGAAGAGTTTAGTCCTCACTACAAACATTTTTGATGTCAGGTAATTGAGGAGACATGATAGTAATCATACGCCAGAGGTTAGTGCTACGGTAAATGCCATCGACTAACCCATCAGATATGTTTGCTGATTGTTCATCGGCAATACTCGCAACCGTCGATTTTTCAAATCTGGTTCTAAGCCTAATTCCTCCATGGGAATCACGCCCAACAAAACAGCCGAAACGCCTTCGGCTAATTCTAAACAATCAAATCTGCCTTCTCTCCCCTCTACAATAATTTGAGCGTCGGCAAAAATTCTACCTTTTTTGATGCCAGCCGATGTTTCTACATCTCTTTCTCCTACTTGTTTTAAACCTAGTTGGCTAATAATAGAAGCTGGCAAGGAAAGTAGTGTCGCTCCGGTATCGACAACAACGTTATCGAGGGTAACAGAGCGAACTTCCTCAGCACCAATGAATCCCCGTTCAGTCATAACTAGATCGATGCGATTCGTGACGGTGATTGTAGTGATTACTTGACCCATTTGTTTTTCTGGCAGATTGGGGAGTACCAGGGTCATAATAGGTTACCTCTTTGAGTGTAATTAGTGGAGATTTCTATTGTAATGCTATCTAGAATGCTGCGAAAGTTAGTTAAAATCGTTTTAATGACCGGCTAAAATTAGAATTTGCCTCAACGCATGACACCAGAAAACAACTCTTCTCAACCCAATCGCCCTGAGTCTAACGTGACTGTAGAAAGTCAGAACGGTGCGAGCCCTACTGTGCCACCAGAATCAGGGACAATCGTCGTTACTGCTGAACCGGAAAAATCGGTGTCGCCGCCTCCAACTCGCAAGGTTTTTTTGCCGCCGCAGCCGGAACAAACGACTGCTGAGAAGTCGGGGTCCGTGCTGACGCTAGGGTTGATCGCAGCGATGATTTTTGGGCTGGCAAATGACAACATTTGGCTGGGCTTAATTGGCGCCGTAGGTGCGATCGGCATATCGCTGCGGCTGATGTGGCCGAGTTGGGGCAAAATCTGGGCGCAGGTAATTCCGCCGACTTGGCGCACGCTGATCGTCGCCTGCTTCGGGCTTTTAGCTGGGATTGTTGGCTTGCTGATGCTCAGCGGTACTAATACTGAACCGGGAAGCCGCAACATCCAAATCAACTGGGACGCCATCGGCGCTTTGGGCGAATTGATCGGCGCTTTGGGCCAAATTTTGATCGCAATTTTGGGCGTTTACGTGGCTTGGCGGCAGTACGTGATCTCGAAAGATTTGACGATTCAGCAAAATCGAATTACGCAGCAGCAAACGATCGATGCTTATTTTCAAGGGGTTTCCGACTTAGCCCTTGACGAACAAGGGTTTTTGGAAGACTGGCCACAGGAAAGGGCGATCGCAGAAGGCCGCACCGCTGCGATTATGAGCAGTGTAGATGCTGAAGGTAAAGCTAAAATTCTGCGGTTTTTGTCGCAGTCTAGATTGGTTACTCCTCTGAAGCGCGATCGGCTTTTAGGCCGCCCCATCCTTGACGGCGACGGCGGCTACGCGGAAGATAGAGATCACGGTATCCGCGTTATCGATCTCAATGTCATGTTAGCGGGTGCGAACCTCGCTGGCACCGATTTGCGGTGGACGGATTTGAGCGAAGCCAACCTCGTCCGCGCCAATCTCAGCAAGTGCGATTTAGTGAAAGCCAACCTCTCGCGCGCTGTCTTGTACGACGCCAATCTCGCTCGCGCCGACATGAGAGCCGCCGCATTATTCTACGGCTCGGCACAAACTGCATCCCCCCGCAGCCGTACCGAATTTCCTAACTATCAAACGGGTGAACATACCGGCGCTGTGGTTGAACGTGCTGATTTCACCGGTGTCAAGCGGCTGTCGGAGGAACAGCGCTATTACTGCTGCGCTTGGTGCGGCTCGAAGTCGAGAGAGACTATTCCCGGTGGCTGCGAAGGGATTCCCAATAAACTCGGACGTTAAAATTATCAGTACCGCTGTACTTAGGTATATATTTGGCGATCGCTCGGCAGCGGACTATACTTTAATTTTAAATCTACAGTCTTGCGCTGTTTTAGCCCTGACAAATACGGATTTAAGGCTAGAAGTAATTCCGCGCCTGGATCGCTCCAAAAGCCGGGCCGAGGTAATTTTTGTCGCTGCTAAATGCTTTCTGATGGGACGATAAATGGCACCTAGAAATCGCTAATTTAGGTAACAGCTATGCAGATGATGGGCAGCAGCGTTCTATGGCTTTTTAGCCTCTGTCACTTTTGCTAATGCGCGGCTTCACAACTTTTTGAATACAAGTGGAAGTAGCAGGGCTACTAATTAATATTTGAGATTTTCTTAGTGTATTATTGGCCGATTCAAGCTATTAGTAAAAATGCCGTAATTTAGGGGAGTTGCTATTTGTTGTATTTGTGAAAGAGGCTGAGCATTAAAGTCGGGTATTTCGGTTTTGGATCTTTAACGCTACTCATAAATTCCGTTGATATACAATCGTTGAGCCCCTAAGCTTACGGCATTATGGAGGTTTCAATGGCACTCGGTTTAGTGTTGATTAATCCGCCTTGTTGGAGATATACTGTTATGACATTATTTGCTACATTCCTGCTGTACAGGGCTGTTAGATTTGCTGCGTGGGTGTAAATAGCTTAAGATACTTCTCCATATCTTTTGCATAAACTTAATTTACTCTATTTCCCAAGCTGCCTGAAAAAAGTCTCTTTCACACAGCATAGCGTAGCGATAGGTTGCTTCTACCTCCGGCCCAGCTTCTGCGTAGCGATCGACCAAACTTTCCAGCCGTTTTGCTAAAATCTCAAAATCCGGGCTGCTATAGGTGGAAATCCAGTCGCTAAAAGCGTGTTCCGGTATATTAGGTTTAGCTAGCTGCTGTCCCAAAAAAGCATACAACCGCAAGCAAGGAGTCATCGCGGCTGCTGTCAAACCTACACCACTTCCCCAGGCTGTCGCTAATAAAAAATCTGTATAGCGACGGGTAGCAATTTCCGGTTTTGCCTCTTGCAAGTTTACACCCCATTTGGCTGCATATCCTTGATGCAAACGAAGTTCTTCTAAAACGCCGCTACCGAGATTGTGGAGGATTTCAAACCCCTCCCAGTCGGGTGCTTTTGCCGCAGCGATACTGTAAGCGCGAGCGAAGGCTCCCAGAAAAAATGCGTCTTGTGCAACGTAATATGCAAAACTATTTTGGGGGAGGCTGCCGTCAGCAATGCCTCTGACAAAGAGATGTTGCAGACAAGCTTCGCTTAAATCTTGATTTGCTTGCCAAAGATAATTGGAATTTGTCATGCCATTTTGAATCGAGGGGTTATGATTGTAATTTTTATAGTCTGACTAAACATCTATAATAACAGATGTTTTTGCTTGGCGTGTGTCAGTCTTATGGTATCTTTTATTTTTCGTATTTAAGAAAATAGATAATTTTTGGTACGCGGCTATGTTGTGGGTGGCTCTTGTCTGGCTAAAAGAGCGAAATTACGTGCCTAACCTCTCTCGTGAAGCAGCTAGGGGGTTTGGGGAAAAAGAAACTTTTGATTTAACGGTTGAAAAGCCAATTTTTAAACAGAAACTGCAATGAAAGATACACCTAAGTATTCCTTGGTAATTCCTATCTATAACGAAGAAGAAAATCTCGCTGAATTGTATCGGCGAATTAGTGCCGTGATGGATCGAATGGACGGCCCAGTAGAATTAATTTTAATCAATGATGGCAGTCGCGATCGCTCTCTCGAACTTTTGCGAGAATTGCACGAAAAAGACTCGCGAATTTGTTACCTCAGTTTTGCCCGCAATTTCGGTCATCAAATAGCTGTAACTGCTGGTTTAAACTTTTCTAGAGGTCAAGTTGTAGTCATCATGGACGGCGATTTGCAAGACCCGCCAGAGCTAATTATAGATATGGTACAACAGTGGCGGCAGGGCTATCAAGTTGTTTACGCTCAGCGCACTCAACGCCGTCAAGAAGGTTGGTTTAAGCGGTTGCCAGCTTATATGTATTATCGCATTTTGCGGCATCTTGCGGATGTTGATATTCCTATAGATACGGGAGATTTTTGTTTGATGGATAGGTGCGTGGTGGACGTGCTAAATGCGATGCCTGAACGCAACCGGTACATTCGGGGACTGCGCGCTTGGATTGGTTTTAAACAAACGGCGGTTAAGTTTGAACGCGATCCGCGTTTTGCTGGAGAGGTCAAGTATACATTCAGAAAATCTTTGAGTTTGGCGATGAATGGTTTAGTATCTTTTTCAAAAGTTCCCCTCCGACTTTCGATTTATATGGGGTTATTTGCGGCATTTGTATCTGTGTTAATGGCTTTTTTGATTTTGTATTGGCGGATTTTTTATCCAAGTTCTGCCTTAACGGGTTTGACAATTGTGATGATGGCGGTTTTCTTTTTGGGTGCGGTGCAGTTGGTTAGTATTGGGATTTTGGGCCAGTATATAGGGCGTATTTACGAGGAGGTGAAGGGCCGGCCGCTTTATACTTTGGCAGAAGTGGCTGGTTTTAGTGATCGACACCGATCGCCAAAATAACTTTAGCAAACAACTGTTAACTCATCGTGCCTAAATCATCTAATTTATGAGATAATTTAAGCTCTTAAAATCTTCTCAAGACTCATGTTTAAACTTTACGAGTATTCCCCCTCGGGTAATTGCTATAAAGTTCGCTTGCTCTTAACTCATCTCAATATTCCCTTCGATCGCACAGAAATTGATATTCTCCAAGGAAAAAGCCGCACACCTGAATTTTTGGTCAAAAATCCCAATGGCCGCATTCCGGTGTTAGAAATCGCACCGGGTAAATTTCTGTTTGAATCGAATGCGATTATGTTTTACTTGAGCGAAGAAACTGAGTTTTTGCCCACGGATAAATTTGAACGCGCTCAAGTTATGCAGTGGTTGTTTTTTGAACAGTACAGCCACGAACCTTTTATTGCTACTTCTCGCTTTTGGTATTTGACGGGGAAAGCACAAGAGTATCAGGAAGCACTCCAACAAAAACAAGCACCGGGTTATGCTGCTTTGGGGGTGATGGAACAGCATTTAGCAGCAAATGAGTTTTTTGCGGGCGATCGCTATACAATTGCTGACATCGGTTTATTTGCTTACACTCACGTTGCTGACGAAGGTGGATTTGACTTAACCAGATTTCCGGCAATTCAAACTTGGATCGATCGCGTAAAAAGTCAACCTCGATATATAAAAATTACACAATGAAATTGAAATGAGGCTAATTACATCAAAGCTCGAAATCTTTCATCATCTCGGATACTGTCAAAATCTGGGTTGTCTTTTGCTTCGTTTCGGCTTCGACGAGGTGCAATATCAATCGCTTTCTGTAGATTATCGAGAGCCTTTCCAATGTCACCTTGTAGTGCGTAGCAGCAGGCTTTACCGTAATAGCCACTCTCATGCTTAGGATTTTGCTTAATCGCTTGTTCACAATCAGCAAGGGCTTCGGTGTATCGACCAGCCCTAGCCAAAATAATGCCACGATTAGCCCTGTATAATACTTCTTGAGGCTTTAAGTTAATTGCTTCATTAATGGCTGTAATAGCTTTCTCAAAATTATTGAGAAGACTTAATGCTAGTGCTTGATTGTTCATTGCTTGATCATTCTCAGAATCAATCTTAAAAGCTCGCTCGCAAGAAGTAAGGACTTCCTCATATCGCTCTAGATGAAGGAGAACACTCCCTTGATTTGCCCAAGCATCAACATATTTAGGATCAAGGTCTAGCGCTTTTTCACAACTTTCGAGCGCTTCCTCATATCGCTCTAGATTATAGAGTGAGACCCCTTGATTTACCCAAGCATCAACAGATTCAGGAGCGAGGTCTAGGGCTGTTTGGAAACTTTTCAGCGCTTCCTCATATCTCTCTAGATTATTGAGTGTCTTTCCTCGATTTAGCAAAGCATCAACAGATTTAGGAGCGAGGTCTAGCGCTTTTTGACAACTTTCGAGCGCTTTTTCATATCTCTCTAGATCAAGGAGAATAGCCCCTCGATTTACCCAAGCATCAACAGATTCAGTATCGAGGTCTAGCGCTTTTTGATAACTTTCGAGCGCTTCCTCATATCTCTCTAGATTATAGAGTGTATTCCCTCGATTTACCCAAGCATCAACAGATGCAGTATCGAGGTCTAGCGCTTTTTGGAAGCTTTCGAGCGCTTCCTCATATCTCTCTAGAGTGCGTAGTGCAGCCCCTCGATTTACCCAAGCATCAACAGATTTAGGAGCGAGGTCTAGCGCTTTTAGCAAACTTTCCAGCGCTTCCTCATATCGCTTTAGATGAAGGAGAGCCTTCCCTCGATTTACCCAAGCATCAACAGATTCAGAATCGAGGTCAATCGCTTTTTCAAAACTTTCCAGCGCTTCCTCGGGCCGCTTTAGATTGCCTAGAGCAACACCCTGCCCAACCAAAGTGGATGCATTACTTTGATCTAACTCTAGTGCTTTCTGATAGCTATCCAGTGAATCCTTATAACGTTCTACACTTCCGAGTAAGTCACCGAGACTTGAAAAAAGAGTATGCTTCAGTTTCGGATGGCAGTGAGTTAATTTTTCACACTGGATTTTCGCTTGCAACAGTGAATCAGTTCTTTCACTCAATGTATTGCAACGTAAAGACTTATAGATCAGTCCTGCACACTTACCTAGACTATCCTTGAGATCGCCAACATATCCCAACAGGGATTGAATAGATACCTTAATTTGTTTGGCAAATTCCTCAATTGCTTGTTCTGAAGGAGGATTCTCACCTTCAAATTTAATCTTGTAGTGTGTTGGGGGTGTATATATAAAATTCCAGCCAAAGCTGAGAGCTATTCCCGAATCTTTAAAAAATTTGCCTGTCGCTTTGGAAAGCAAATTCTGGTTCTCTTCAGTTATCTCTGAACAAATGAAAGCAAAGGGAGCCATAAATACATCTGGTACTTGCAGATAAACTGCGGTAAAGACCTGTTCAATATATTTTTGGAGTCCTTCCTTTCCATTGCCAAAAAGATTGTAATAGAGAAACTCTGCCATCAGTTCTCGCCACTCCTCCTCCTCATACTGCTCGGCTAAAAACATTTCAGAAGTAACAAGTTCATCCGCTTGTTGCTGGAAGTAATTGGCTAGTAAAGCATGAGTTTTGCGAAACAGCTTTTGATCGTCCTGAAAATAGGACTGCCGAAATACATCCCGCACCACATCATCTAAGCGGTAGTGCCCTTCGGTAAACTCAACAAAATCTGAGCGTTTCAGCCATTCAAAGTAACCCTCTACATTCTCGGCATCTTGTTGTAAGCCTAATTCAACGCTTCCAAGCAAATATTGAATCATCGCCCGATCGAACCATCGACAACAAGCTACCACATACAAAACTTTCCGCCGGGACTCTATCCCCTGCAAAAGTAATTCAGCGATCGCTTGGTTTCCTTTGGAAAAATCAGGTTCTTCACCTTGCTCCCGTTGCTTCCGTACCCAATCTAGATAATAGGGTAATCCCTGTGTTGCCTTGTAAATTTTGGCGTGTATACCGCCCTTTTCAATGCCAATTTGCTTGAGATATTCCTCAGTATCCTTCCTGCTAAAATTCTTAAGTGGCACCTCAAGGAGCAACTTCCGATCCTGGTTGAGCTTGCGCCAACCCTCATCTGCTTGCAGCGATCGCCGCCCTACAACTACGAGCCTTACTGGTGCAGAAGACAACGCAGTATCTTCGACCAAATACTGCCACAGCCATTGATTCAGGTAAGACTGTGCTTTTTCATAGGTATCCAAAATCAGCACCAGCGATCGTCCTCTGCTTTGGGCAATTTGCATCAGACTTTCAGCAAATGCCTGCGTCAGTTTGGAAACAGGCTGTAACATAAGAGCCTGTAGCTCAGGCTGGTCTTTGGTCGCAGGGTGAATCCGCACTCGCTGCTCGATCGATTCTTGCAAGCTGTCTGCATCCTCTCCAATCGCCGCTAATGCAGAAAAACCTACCCCTGGAACATTAAAAGATGTCGGCTTACTTGAGGTGGAGGTCAAACCTTTTGGCCGTAGCCAGATGAAGCGTTGAAACCAGCTTGTAATCTTCTTTGCTTCTTCGCTGCTAATTGTTTCACCCTCAATTGACTGATGACTCAACTTGTATAGAGTTGACTCAAACTGCTGCTCCTTTTGTTTGAATGAATCAGCGATCGTTTCACCTCCAAAACGCTCAACAGCCTGCTCATGTACCTTTCGCATCAATTTTAGGGGAGTTTCGATATCAGGCGTTTTCGCAAAACAAATCTCCAGAAAATCAACTTTGCCTGCATGGGCATCCTTTAACCGCCCCAGTAACGTTGTTTTACCAACTCCGCCTGTTCCCCAAATATTGAATAGCAAGGGTTGTCCCTCAGATTCCTTGAGTGCTAAGGCAAAGCGTTCTAACAGCCTTTTCGCCTCTTCTCGTTCAATGTAATGGCTATCTGGCACTCGCGATCGCATCGGAGATTGACGATTCATCTCGGACTGAGCTGACTGCTGAGTCTCTTTCTTTGCTAATTGTGCCTTCGCTAAACGATCCTCTAGATCAGCGACCTCCTTGTGTTTGGCCTCCAATTCGATCTCTAAGTCTGAGGGTATATTGAGGACGGTGTAACCTGCTTTTTTTATCTCTAATTTTTCAAGCACATTTTTGGCTCTAGCCAATAGTGTCTCGACATGAGCACAATCATCCATTCGATTTCCCATCCCTCAATCTTGCTTCCAATTCTGCCACCTCTCGCCGTTTTTCCTCTAGTTCAATCTCCAGATGACCAGGCCTTTGCAGCATCCCATAGCCAGCAGCCTGTTTTTCTAGAATAGCCAGCGATCGCTTCGCCATCGCCAAGGCAGGGGTCATCACCTCTTGATGTGTCATCACCCTAGGCAACTCTGGACTCTGGGTTTGGCTGGGCAGTCCCTTGCCACCGCGCAACATTGCCACTGGGAAATCCTCCGTCGCTGCATCACAAAACGGGGTTTGTTCTGCCTGACAGAGGTTACGGGCACTCTCTGAAACCGTTTTTCCCAAGTGAGTCATGACGTTGAAAATTGTGACGTGGCGATCGCCCGGTTGATTTGCCGCTCCCTTCAGCGCCTCAATCAGATGATACGTATAGAGACTGAGGATGCCATCTGGACGCACCCAAGAACTTTGATTTCCTCGTGATGAGGTGAACACCGCCCGGCCTTCCCCCTGCTTGAGGGCATCAATCACCCCTTTCGGCAACGCTGTAGGCAAAAAGTCTGCTGGCAGATCGTTCTTAGCGGTAGCCATCCCCTCCGCATGGCAACTATCAATGATTACCCAGAGACGTTTAGCCTCGATCTTGCGTAACTTCTCACTCAATGTTTCGGCTGAAAGGGCTGTTTCTGGAATGGCTTGCCGATCAAAATCATGTTGGAGTAAGTAGTAAGCATTACTGGCGAGGTCAAACGTACCATGCCCAGAATAGTAAATGACGATCGTGGCATCTGGGTCTGCCTCTGCACATCCTTTTAACCAGTCCAGACCATCCAAAATGGCACTGCGAGTCGCACCCTGGTTCTGTAACAACCGGACACAATCGGGGCTATTGGGATATGCACAAAAATTTGCGTCAGTCAGCACATCTTTGAGCGCTTGAGCATCCTTGACTGTTACAGGAAGCGAATAGCCTGGGTCAGCAGTATTACCAATACCAATCAACAGCGCGTAACCGTGGGTAAATCGCTCGGACATCTAAAAAAAACTCCAGCACAAAACAACAATCCCTCAACCCGAGTTAATAATATATAGTTACTAAACCCAGAATAAACTAAAAAACACAATCAAGCTACCTCAAAAATAAATTCTAGACTAAGCTATTACTTTCAGGGCTTACTCGTTATCGCTACCTTTCTCCGAGTTTCGCTCGATCGCCTCGCAGCATCTGCTACTTTCAAATCCTACAAGCTACGTGCATTATTCACGTATAGAGGCGTACAGTTTGACAAATATTTCAACACCATATCCGTGTCTTCAGCAAACAAGCCGCGCCGCGTTCCTACTTTGATACTGCGCCGTTTTTATCCCTGCATTAATTGACATGATTCAGGAGTAAAAACCAGCGTTTCTTCTGCTCCGTAGATGGTAAAAATGTTTTCCGACTGCCAAAAAATCTCTCCCTTCCCATAAACAGGTTCAGCGATAAAGCCATTGGCAAAGCGCAACTTTGCGTTGCACAAACAAGCTTTGTAGAAATCCGGCTGAGTGTCCCAAAATATGGGGCATCTGCCGCCTCTTGAAGGAAAATCTATAGCACCGCAGCAAAAATCAGAATCAAGATAATCGGACTATTGAACTGATTAAGCAACAGTATCAATGCGCTCGATTTACAGCACTTTCCGATGGTATGAGGTACAATTAAGAATTACGGCTTTATGGGCGTAGTTGGATTTAGCTTGACACTACCGGCAACCAGAGCGACTGCGATCGATTTAGACCGGGTTTTTGTAGGTTTAGGACGCGGAGTTTGTTACTGAGACGTAAATCGAAGAATATCCAGCGCAAATGCTCTACCCATCCCGGCAAAACCTGCGAGATCACAACGGAAATTCCTGGCAGGCGATCGCCTTTAAGCGTATTCATCCCAATGGTAGTGCGGTTGTCTCGACTTTTGGGAGTTTACCGAGCGATTGAGTGCTTCAGATGATAACTTTGCCTCCATTGAAGCCGCCGTAGAAGAAGGACGCACCGTTTATGGCAACCTGTTGAAAACCATTGGGTTTATCCTACCCGTCAACGGTGGAGAGGCGATGACCATAGTGGTGGGAATCTTGGCTGGTATCACCTTGCCAATTTTGCCCGTGCAGATTCTCTGGGTGAATATGGTGAGTTCCGTCGCCCTTAGTGCCACTCTAGCTTTTGAGCCCTTATCGGCTGACACTATGCGCGGTTTGCTCCTCTTGCATAATGTGATAGCGATCGTCACTCTAATTGGCGCGGCTGGCATTAATGCGTTTGAGTGCAAATTTCCTAATGGTAGTGCTGGCATTAATGACTATGGCACTGCGCTGTGGTTGACGGGAATGTTGATGAGCACGATCGGCTCTGATTACTTTCCGAAAACAGCCCAAGGGCGGGTGCTTTGTTTTTTGCTGGCGTTGTGTGCGATCGCGCTAGGCGGTTATTTTACAGCAACCCTGGCTACATTTTTTGTGAGCCAGGAGGCCGATAGCGATCGAGCAGAAATAGCCGCTACACAATCTATTCAAGCTTTGGAAACAGAAATTACTGCACTGCCAACAGAGGTTCAAGCCTGCTTCACGAAAAGGTTTAGACCTGTGAATTGCTAACCTTAGAGTTGAGCATGAGGTCGATCGTTCTCGATGCGATAGTAGACAAACGATTATGTCTGTCCAATTATAGATAATATTCTAATCTCAACTCTGCCAAGCGACAGAGGATATTTAAATTCTTTAATTTTACTATAAAATTACCGTCTAACTAACCACTAAACGCAAAAATATTGAGAACGCTGGAAAAAATCAACCGAATCAATTTATGATTGGAAATCAAAAATCCCCACCTTATCAAGCCTAAGTCAAATGTTTAAATGTTCAATAGTGCGGACAGTTTTTCTAGGCACGATGGCGGATTTTCTAAATACTTTGAAGCCCAGCAGATAATTAAATCAATGTCATCTCCACTCCTGACTTGCATTTAATTTGACTTTTTTACGATCCTTGCCATCTAACGCTTGTAGTATCGTTCCCAAAAAAGCCCGCAGTATTGAATGTTAACCTGGTTCTATTTATTGCATTGACACGATAAACTCATGGAAAACACATTGTTCGATCGCACATTCCGGGACAGCGAAGGCAAAATAGTTATAGCTCAGAGGCCCAATCTACCACTGAGTGTCGGCATTGTAACTACTTTATTAACGCTCATTGTTACAACAGGTAAAATTAATTTAGGGTTGGAGCTAGTCGCCTTTGGATCTTTGTTTACTTGGGCTTGGGAAGAATTATTTCAAGGGGTTAATTACTTTCGTAGAGCATTAGGTCTGATTGTGCTTGTTAGTCTAATTGCGTGGAAACTTCAATAGTTAGGTAAGCATACATCCAATCCATAAGGTATAGCAAAACCTTTAATCAAGCCTACTGTTCCGCCACAAGTCGGAACAGTAGGAGCCATCAGCCTGTTAAACGTTATGAAGATTATTAATAACGCAGGGCGGTTTCGGGAGATCCATCGCCATCATTACTTTTATACCACTATTGAAGCTCATCTTCCATTTCCGTGCCGCTTCCCTAACGCTATTGAAGGGAGGGTTTTTCCTGTATAATTTTATTGATTCTCCAATATTGATAAATTTAGGGTGCTCTGGGTTGCACCTAACCCATATTACTTCTGAACGTAGCAATGCTGCTCTTACCCCCAAATGGCTACAATAATCAGTTGTGAACTTCTCTTTCTTTTTTTATTATTTCTTAACTCTGCGTGTTCAGTGTTCTTTGCGGTATATAAAAAACACTCATGTTCAAACTTTACGAATATTCTCCCTTTGGCAATTGCTACAAAATTCGCTTGCTTTTAACTCACCTTAATATTCCATTCGAGCGGGTGGAAATTGATATTCTAAAACGAGAAAGTCGAACTCCTGAATTTTTGATTAAAAATCCTAACGGACGTATTCCTGTTTTAGAAATAGAACCGGATAATTTTCTGTTTGAATCGAATGCGATTATGTTTTACTTGAGCGAAACAACTGAGTTTTTCCCCACTGATAAATTTGAACGCGCTCAAGTCATGCAGTGGTTATTTTTTGAACAGTACAGCCACGAACCTTTTATTGCTACTTCTCGTTTTTGGTATATGACAGGAAAAGCTGAGGAATATCGAGAAGCACTCCAACAAAAACAAGCACCGGGTTATACTGCTTTGGGGGTGATGGAACAGCACTTAGAAAACCATGCTTTTTTTGTTGGCGATCGCTATACTATTGCTGACATCGGTTTATTTGCTTACACTCACGTTGCGGGCGAGGGCGGATTTGATTTAACGAGATTTCCAGCAATTCAAAGTTGGATCGAGCGAGTAAAAAATCAACCTCGATATATTAGCATCGCACATAAATAAAAGTTGTTCGTAGTAAGCACGAAGAATCCTAATTGACTAAAAGCATCAACGGAGACTGAATTCCTTACTGCAAAATTCTCATGTCCGATGATAAATTACCAACACCTATATTTTGCCCAGTCTCACTAGAGCGCCTCGCAGCATCTGCTACCTTCAAAGCGTACAAGCTACTAGCCTTATCCACGTACAAAGGCGTACCCTGTGACAAATATTCCAACACCATATCGGTGTCTTTGGCAAACAAACCGCGCCGCGTTCCTACTTTGATGTTGTGCCGATCTTCTCCCTGAATTAATTGACCTGATTCAGGAGTAACAACCAGCGTTCCTGCTTCTCCGTAGATAGTGAAAATGTTTTCCGACTGCCAAAAAGTCTCTCCCTTTCCATAAACAGCTTCAGCGACAACTCCATTGGCAAAGCGCAACTGTGCGTTGCACAAACAAGCTTTGTAGAAATCCGGCTGAGTGTCCCAAAATTGAGCTTGACAGTTAACACTTGTCACTTCCCCGAACAAATCGGTAAATCGGTGCAGTCGCGAAATTGCACCAACTAACGGAAACCCAAAGAGGGAATGTTGATAAGTCCACCGCTGTGGCGCTGGATGTTGAGGAGTCATAGTAAGGTAGCGGGCGTAAAAAACTTTACCGACTAATGGCAAAGATTCTTTGATTGCTTGGTGCAAACCGCCTAACAGTTCGATGTGTTCGATGTGAAGGAGTTTTTGCTTTTGGGCGGCAAGTTCGATCGCCCTTTCTCCTTCAGATACGTCTAAAGATAGAGGATATTCCACCACAACGTGCTTGTCATTTTCTAGCGCCGCCAGGACGATCGCCCCGTGATCCCGATTCACCGTACAGACAATCACCAAATCTAAATCGTCTCTTTCTACCAGCTTGCGCCAAGAAACCGCAGCTTCTGCGCCGAACCCTTGACAAAATGCTGCGGTTTTCTCTGGGCTGTGGCCAGCAACCGCTACCAAGTGCGATCCCCCATCAGCTTGAATTGTCTCCGCCCTCAACTTAGCCGCAAAACCAGTACCCACAATCCCCACGCGAATTGGAGAATTAACCGAAAAATCAAAGCGAGTATCAATATTAGTCATGGGATTTGAGATTTAAGATTTTAGATAGTTACAGACTTGCGGTGCAGGGCTTTAGGGTTCTATCGCCCCGATTTTAAGCCGTGGTTGTGCTGCGATTTATTCGATCGAGCCTTCAACCCCCAAGTCTTGATGCGATCTCACTATACATTTCACCGCCTGCAGGGACTTGCCTTGCAGCAAGTTTTGCTGAAACTCGATCGATACACCGCATACCAACAAGCCGGTTTTTGTGCGGTAGGGATCAAAATAGGATTTTTCCTAGAAACCCGGTGGTTTAGCACAAGTCTTGCGGCAACAGTATCACAAGGCTGAACCCAACATAGGTATAAGTAATCAAGATGAAATTAGAAAAAGTTATAACTAATCCCATTCAAATGTTTTGTAACTAAGTGTGTCAACCTCCCTTCTATCCCCTACTATCATAGAGGGAACAAACCTAAGAGCTAACCTCAAAGCTAATAGAGCCTTGAAGGTTGCATTAGGAAAAATTATAAATCTTGTTGAATTTTTGAGAGGATTAGTGCATGGCAACTTACAAAGTTACCCTCATCAGCGAAGCCGAAGGAATTAACCAGACCATTGACGTTGATGACGATACTTACATTCTCGATGCTGCGGAAGAAGCAGGACTCGACCTCCCCTACTCTTGTCGCGCTGGTGCTTGCTCCACCTGCGCCGGCAAAATCACGAAAGGCGAAATTGACCAATCCGACCAATCTTTCTTAGACGACGACCAAATCGAGGCCGGATTTGTCCTCACCTGCGTCGCCTATCCCAAGTCTGACTGTACGATCGAAACTCACCAAGAAGAATCGCTCTACTAAGAAAGGACGCTCTGCGTGATACCCTAAGAAACCCGGTTTCTCCTTTCCAAAATTAAGCTGAAATAGCGCAATTATGTTAAGAAACCGGGTTTCTGTGTCTAACACTGCAACCAAGCCGTCAGCAATCTCTCACTCCCACCTATGAATTCGTAGCTGTTTGAGCAGATAGCTGACCAAATAATTTTAGATTTTAGATGGCAGATTTTAGATTAACTGTGAAACCAATCTAGAATCCAAAGTCTAAAATCTAAAAGTTTTAGGACTAATATTTAGTCTCAAGCGAGAGGGACGAAAGTTTGTTTAGGGGCGAGGGAAATCGCCGACTATGAAGCAGAGTCTGATAAACTATTCGCGCCAAAATGTAATCGCATCGCTGAGTGGTACAACTTGAGCGCCGGGAAAATAAAAGCCCAGAATTTGAGATCCATTCCAGCCCAAATTAGCCAAATTGTAAGAACCAGTCTGACTCATTCCCACCCCGTGCCCGAAACCGCCTCCGACAAAAGCATAACCGTTGAGAGTTTTGTCGGGATTGTAAATTGGTTCGAGGTAAAAAAGCGTGCTGATCGGCGGGTAAAAAGCATTGCGAATCTCGTCTTTGTCGATATCGATGGGGCCCAAGTCAGTTTGAACCTTCATTTTCAAAACTCGACCTGCAAGCGACCTTTCCACTACTTCAACCTGAGTGACAGTTTTAAAATTAGCCAGCGGGTGCTGTTTTTTCTGAAGATACTGTTTGAGAAATCCACCAATCGCGGTCAAAGAAGCGGGCTCGCGCCACCGAAAAGTGTCTTCTTTTTCTTCATTAAACCCTTTTTCCAAACTGATAAAGCGACGGAAATTGTTTTCGTCAGACAAACTCTGCTTAGACAAATCCCAGACATTGTTAGGGGAATCGACGATCGATCGCAAATATGGACGTTCTGCGCCCTGCCACACATCGTTAAAAGAGGCTGTCACGCCGCCGCTAGACGCGGAATAAAGCGCGTCTACTAGCTGATTTTCGTAAGTTAGCACCAAACCGCTCGTTTGGGCGATCGCCTTATCACTCTGCGGGTAAACCTCGGTCAAACCTTGATAAACTTGGCAGTTAACATCAGCGCACAACTCATAATTATCCACAGCAAACCGGCGCAAATTTCTCAGGGCGTAGGTTCTCGCTAAAATAGTTTGAGCGACAATCGCAGCGTAAGGCGAAAAAGCCCCAATTTCGTGAGGAACAACACCCCGCAAATAAGTTTCCGTCGGCACTTCATTAACTAAAGTATAAGTGCCGTAAGCATTTTTTTGCAGCCGCAAATTGCCGCCATAACGGCGAGTTTGTTGAATTGCTTTTTCTGGTTCAGTAGCTGTCGCCTCGTGGGTGGTTTGTTCCAATACCTCAATCACATTTTTCCCCGCCGTCACATCCAACTCATTTCGGTTAAAACGAAAGCCGTTTAAAACCCAAAATGCCTGGGGTATTTGTTTAAAAACTTTGGAATCCAAAAAAGCTGTTTTGTTGCCTTGGGCTTGCAAACTTTGCAACAGCCAGCGCCGCACCAAAGGAGAGTTGTAAGTATCTCTTTTCGCCCAAACTTGCCAGCGCAAAGGTTGAGCAATTTCTACTTCTATTCCCTGGGCGCGCCACTGATTAGCGCTGTCTTCCGCACTCTCGAAACTGCGGTGAGAACTTAGTACCACTCGTTCTTCTACTGCGGGCGTTTCCAGCGGTTTCGGGGCTATTTCTAACTTGACGCTAGCAGCAGTTTTGGTTTCTATGCCTTGAGGAGTTTTGTAACGCAAAGTTAAGCTGTCGCCCGGTAATGCTTTCAGCGTCAGTTTATCGGTTGCTTTGGTACCAAACCGCTGCACCACGCCGATTTTGATCGGTCTATTTTGGGGAGTTTGGGCGTATCCCGCAGCGCTGAAAATCGGTAACAGGCACAATGCGGTGAAAACAGTCCTAGAAATGCAGCTAAACCATTTGTAATTGGGAGTTGGAGGTGCTTGAGCGAACACGGTTATCTGTCTCGCGATAGTTGAAATTGGGGGATTTTTGATTGTACGTTAGCACATTTGGCGGCTGGTATAGGGGAATTCCGGAACAGAGGCAGGTTTGGTTGGCAGAATTCTGTTAAGTAGGTAGGCGCAAATAAACTTTACACCGAGCAAATTTTATCCCGGACGCACCCTAGACCTAAAATCTAAAATCGTTATGCCATTAGGCACTCTACAAGGTTGTGTATTTTTGATCCTGACATAGTTACTGGTGTTTCCAATATTGGTAGGCGGCATAGGCTAAGGTGACAGCGCCGGTCACAATGGAGGCTTCATCAACCTCAAATTGCGGGTGATGGAGGGGATAGTTCGGTTTGTCAGTCAGTCCCACTCCCAAGCGAAACATGGTTCCCGGTGCGTGTTCTAAGTACATCGAAAAATCTTCGGCGCCGAGGGATGGTTCTGGTAAAATTTGGACGCGCGATCGACCTAAAGCTTCTAAAGCCGCAGTTTCGACTAATTGCGTGAGTTTTGGGTCGTTTTGGACTCCGGGTACTCCGCGCTTGTAGGTGAGTTCGTACTTAGCGCCGTAAGTCGCGCAAACGCTAGAAACAATTTGTTCGATCCAAGCCGGCAGTTTTTCGTGGGTTTCCGGATGGAGCGATCGCACGGTTCCCAATAATTTTACTCGATCGGCAATTACGTTGGGCGCTCGTCCGCCGTTAATTTGCCCGATCGTCAAAACCAGTGGCCTCAAAGGATTTTGCGTGCGGCTAATGGCCTGCTGCAAAGTGGTAATTATCTGAGAAGCAATCCAAATTGCGTCGATCGCCTCGTGGGGACGCGCACCGTGGCCGGATTCGCCCATCACAATCAATTCTAGGTCATCTGCCGCCGCCGTCAGTGCCCCGTGGCGGATACCGATGCAACCGCCCGGAATCGTCGGAAAAACGTGCACTCCGAGGATGCCGTCAACATCTTGCATCGCCCCATCTTTAATCATCCATTGAGCACCTTGGGCAATCTCTTCCGCAGGCTGAAACAAGAAGCGGACGTGACCGGGCAATTTTTCCCCTAGCTGAGACAATATCATGGCTGCGCCCAAACCGACGGTGGTGTGGATGTCGTGGCCGCAGGCGTGCATGACTCCCTCGTTGCGGGAGGCAAATTCTAAGTTTGTGCGTTCTTGAATCGGCAAAGCGTCCATATCCGTGCGAATTGCCAGCCACCGGGACTCGCTGCTGTGGCCTTTGAGTTCGCCGATGACTCCTGTTTTGCCGATTCCTTCGATCGCGCGGACTCCGCTGGAAGCGAGAACACCAGCTACGTAGGCGGCGGTTTGATATTCTTGGCCGCTGAGTTCGGGGTGGGAGTGGATGTGGCGGCGAATTTCGATTAAGCGGGGTGCTAGGGTGGCGGCTAATTCTTTGATGCGGGGAAGCATGAATTTACTTGGGGAGTGCGGTACAAGTTGTAGTCAACTAGGGTAACGCATATGTTTGGGGGTGAACAGGGTTACAAGGGACAAAAGTGCGATCGGGCTTTTAGATGGCAATACTATTTCGTTTGTGAATAATATTTTTTTTTCACCCCTGAGGGCGCAGAGGACGCAGAGAAAAGAGAGAAGAGAGAGTTAGGTTGAAACGGGGAACAAAAGTCTATATTTTAGGTTAAAATGCTGATTTTTAGTTGAGAATTTCTGGTTGTGATATCATCGAATAGTAAATTTATTAAACTTATTTTCTATGATTAGCTTTGGATTCTGGAATGTAATAATTCTCATGACACTCGCTTTGTTTCTCAATTTTAATTGGCGATTAGATAGCGATAAAACAGCATGGCAAGATTCTTTGTTTTTAAAACATCCTTCGATCCAAAGGTTGACTCAGTTTTGTCGTCAACCTATCGTTAAGTTTATTTGGCAAGCAGTTATTGTATTAGTTCTCACCAGATTTCTCAGCTATACTGGTTGGTTGGTTTACAATCTGACTACTCGACCCGATCCGCCTTACTGGGATTTTAAGTGGTTTTATGTAGCGAGTAGATTAGCCCACGAGCATTTGAGTCCCTTTAATGTCGAGGTGTTTAACAGCGGTTTCTGTAACATCACAAAAGTGTGTGGGTTTATTCCATCTTTTGTTTATCCACCTAATATCATTCCTCCCCTCTGGTTTTTGGGCTATTTCCCGATGAAGACTGCCTTCACAATCTGGACTTGGCTGCATCTTATTGCCACAGGTTTTGTTTTATGGGGAGCGAATATTTTGCTGGTGTCGCACTCACGAGCTTTTCGGACTATTTGTAGTATATCAGTTGCATTCCTCTACGGTTTTGTCTTCGATCTTCAAGTTGGCAATGTGGCAACTTTTATTGCCCTTCTGCTGTTAGGGATGTTTATTTATGCTAGAAAAAATCAGGATAGGATTGCAGGAGTTTTATTAGGAATTGCCCTTTTTAAACCCACTTTAGTTATATTTTTTCTTCCTTATTTTTTAATCAAAAGACGGTTTCAGCTACTTTTTATATCTATAGTCACGGTAACTTTTTTGGCAGTTATAGGTCTAGCTGTAACGGGCAATTCCTTAACAGGATTTATACAGGATGCGACTCGTGGATTTCCACTCTGGCTCAACGATCCATCGAATAATGCTTATATTTCTATGAGTCGCCTTGATTTAAGGGTTATGGGGCCGAGATTTTTCCCCGATAGTCCCTTCGTGGCGAAGCTATTTTCTGACTTGATTATTCTGCTGCTAGTTGGTTTAGTGAGTTGGTATTTTTACAAAAAACAATCTCGCAATGCTTGGTCAAAAAAAGTTGACTTATCTGAAATGGTGCTAATTTCTACTTTGAGTATTGCTATCAACTATTCTCAGCCCACCAGTTCTGTGATGTTAGCACCGGCGGTGGTTTTTTTGCTGAATGATTTATGTTTTCAGATTAAAAATTGTGCCTTCTCTACGCAAAGAATGTCGGTTTGGTTATTGGGCGTTGGCTGTGTCATGGTGCAAACCGCTGTGATTCATGGCGGGCTGTTGGTGTTTCTAGGAAAGCGGTGGAACTGGAAGGGGGGGGAATTGCCTTATTTGTTTAAAGTAACTATTTTTTCACTACCGAGTTATGCGATTTTAGGCCTTACGTTAAGCGTTTTAGTCTTAGCGATTACATCTCTTGGTCAAAAACAGGTTGCTGAATTTGACCCTTTGGATCAGGTTTCGCGTTAGAGAAAAAACAAAACCGGATCAAAATATTTGTAGAAGAGTCAAAGAATATCTCTAAAAGGGAATGCCTAGTAGTCCACTCTCATCACTTTCGTCTGTAAGTCTAAGTCTTACAAAGGAATCAAAATCAAAATCTGCTGCAAACTCAGAGTATGGAACACTATCTGAATTTAAAGTACAGATATATTGAAAGCCACATCTTCTAGATTCTCTATCGGCAAATTCAAGAGCCAGTCTCACTTGTCTCTCATCTACACCATCAAAAATGGTACTGTCATGAATTAATATACGTGGTGAAGCATCGCGTTCAGACCAAAGCTGTGCCAGCATTAAGTCATAACAAAATATTTTCATGTTATCGATACCTTCGCTGCCATCACGGCTAATCTCTACATTGAACTGAAAACCATTGTCGCCTACATTAATAATTAACCTTCCTGGGGCATCGTAAAGAAACTGAGAGTTTGTATTGAATAGGTTTCTAGCTTTTTCTGCTTGAACACGTCGTTCTTGATAGTCACGACGTGCGCGTTGTAGTAAGCGTTCTTTTTCAATCTTTAAAGCACTTTTGGCTTCTTCAAATTTATTTAATTCTTCGATGCGTTTATTAATTTCATTTAAATTAGATACAATTTCTAGATAAAGTTCTTGGAGTTTTGTGTACTCTTCTAAAGCACCATGTGTTTGTAGCACTTCCAATAAAGAAGCACGTTGTTCGGTTTTTTCACGTATAAGACGTTCTCTAGATGATACATCTCTCCTGATACGCTCCATTTCAGCCGATAGAAAATCGCGACGATTTTCGATAAGTCTACGATGAAAAATTTCTACTTCTTCCAATCTTCTAACTACCAAACCCGGGAGCTCAATACCGACACTTTCGTATATATGAGTTACATCATCTGGGGATGGTTCATTTTCTGCTTCCAGGCTAGATTGATAATATTCAAATATTTTTTTATCGGCAATATTGTTATTAGTGGCTTCATGAATTTCCGCCGTCAACCGATTAGCATTAGCCTCTAGTTCGTGGTATTGAGGAGCTACGCGAAAATTACTTAAGGTTTGTTTTCTCTCGCGTAACTGTGACTCGAATTGGACTTTTAAAGCTTCGAGTTCGCCTAGAGAACCAAATATGCCAATTACAACTCCTGTATCTGTGTCTTTTTTAAGTTTTTTTTTTATCATCTAGTAATTTTATTTGATCTTTTAAAAGTTGTAAATCTCTCGCATCTTCCCAAGCCAAACCTAGTAGAAAAGCATTATTAACTTGTTTATCCCAGTCAAGCTGCTTTCTGTGATGTTCAAAGGGAGTAGAAAAGGCGTCTCGTCCACGGCGGATAAAATAAGAAATTAGACCTCTAAACGTAGGTTGAAATTTTTTATCTTCATTATCACTTGGCAAACCAAACAAAAGGTTTCCTAGTATTGCCTTCCAATGTATCAGGCTCAGAACTCTTTGCCCTTCTTTTTCTTTTGGCTGAATTGGCCAAGAAGTAGTATCTCCTTCAATTACTATCTTTGACTTGTCAGCAGTATTTCTAGTTACTGTAATAACTTGATTAGAAAGTGTCAACTCTAGGCTAAATGCCCAACCTAATAAATTTCTAGAATCCAGTCCTTTAGCTTTTGGTAATGTAGATCCTAAGCAAAAGTGAATTATTTCAATTAAAGTTGATTTACCTAAACCATTACGAGAGTCTTTGCTTCCAGACTCTTCTGTACGATCGGCCAATACTACATTAAAGCCGGGCCTAAAGTCGACAGTTTTAAATGAAGGATGATTACAACGAATAGCACGAATCATGGATGACTCCTACGAAGTATTCCTGCATCCATTTCAATTGCTCCAATAGCGTATAGGATATCCAGAGTCAAAACAAACCGTTCAAAGGTTGCGACTTCCGGTATTGTCGAAACAGCACTCCAAAGTGACGAGACTGTACGTGGATATTGCAAGTGTTCTAATATTGTAGCACCTACACCTAATAGAGAATAACGGGTTGAGATGTGCTTCGTGGGCAAAATAATGGAAAAGTTATAAGTTGAAGTGGTATCTGTAGAAAAAGTCATCTTTCAAAAACCTCGCACCTCTCAAAAAGATAGGATAATACTGCCAACCCTGCTGCTGTCTTCTTCAAATCTGAGCTATTACCACAGGAGAACTTGTGCAAAGACTCAAATAAAGCATCTCCTCTAATGTTTGCTTTCAGTAATCTTTGGTATTCCGTTACAAACCCAGCCTTCAGTTTTTCGGGAAAGTCAGGACGTAAAAGGGAACTGAGTTCAATAAAACTACGAACTTCTTTGACTTTACCCATACCCATTGTTAGTAGAAAATGAACCTCCTGAGTCAGGGTATTTTTCGAGATTTTCTGTGTTATGTCTGTAATATTGAAGTTTATTTCCTGAGAAGCAGGTTGCATACCCAGGATAAATTTAGTTACGATATCTAGCTCATCAAAGGAGACAGATGGCATCTCACGGGCAAGTGCTTCTCGTTTTTGCGCGATAATTGTATTTAGTTTTTCTTGACGACCATCAATATTTCTGGTGAGTTCTTCAATTTCTTTTTCTAGCTTGGCTTTTTCCTTAACATCGTTGGCCAAGCGCAAATTGTCTTCTAGTTTCTTTAGTAATTCAAAATCCTTCTCAATGTGATATTTCAAGTCTTGTTCACGTTGATGGTGCGGTTCCACTATTTACTCTCCTATAAGCCGCGCCCTAAATTGTTTCAAAGCTTCTTTGAGATTTATCCCTGTACCTAGTTCTAATTCACCTTCATAGTCCAAGATAAAAGGAATAATAGGCACCGCCACCTTTAATTTATGCTTAAAATCCATTTGAGGTGCATTAATCACTTGGACGATCTCTTCCTGACTACCAGTTAGAGTAATGCCGCGTTGTTGTAATATACTTAAACCCTCCTGGATACTCGGTAAAATCTTCTGCATTTCTGCATCTGATACTTTGTTAGCTTCTATTGCGTCTAACAAAGCAGAAATGGTAGTTATTTGAGATTCATTCAACTGATATGTGATTGCAGAAATAATATTTTTTTCACCAGCCTCATAATGGGCTAGTAATCCTTGTCGCAGGTTGTTAATGTTTGCATAAATAGCTTTCTGCCCAGCAGATAATCGGTCTAATCTGTTGTTCACCTCTTCTAACTGGATAGCTACGCTGTGCATTTGTACAGTTGATTCACCAGTTATTTGCTGATACAGTTGATCGTATTCCTGCTGATGGCGACTCGCTGATTCCCTTAATTGCTCAATTGCTCGATTATATTTAGCCTTGCGACGTGGCTCATCTTCATAACGTAACTCATCTTCGTAGTTTTTGAGTAAAGCGGAATCTTGTTTAATATTGTCTTCCAAGTCTTTCAGTCGCCGGGTAAGGTTGGATTGTTCCATTGGAGCAGCCTTTTGCTTTTACAAAAAAGATTTGTAAATAATGTAGCACTTAACGCACGTGTTCTGACCTGCGATCGCACCCATACGCTCAGAAACCGTGTTTTTCAATCAGCATAAAGGAGTAGAAGCAAGTCTTTTCGTAAAAAACCCGGTTTCCAGTCAGTCCTGTGCGGTTCACACGCGCACCTCCTGACCCAAATCCTCCCGCACTCTTTGCAGTATTTCCCGTTCAAGTCTGATTACTTTTGTTTGCAACTCCCACTTTTCCAAACGATAAAGAACTAAGCCCGTCTCCGTATCGCTAGCACCCAACATCGCATCAACTGTTTCTAAACTGTGGGTAGTTGCAAATAGTTGCACATCCAATCGCTGACACCACTGCACAATCCAAGTAAAGGAACTGCAAAGTGAATCAGTATGAATAGCTTTTTCTATCTCGTCAATTAGTAAAACTCCACCTCGAACTTTGGTCAGTGTTAAACCAATGAACAACAGACGACGCACACCATCACCAACAGCACTTAACGGCAAAATTCCCAATTGTTTATGATTGATATAAAGACTGGGACGCTTGCCCCTATGCGACAGAATTGCTAAATCAATAATTCCTGAATCTATCCCTTGCAGTAACTTAATCACTTCCGACTTAAAACGCTGAAAAGTTGCTTCTGAGAGCAATTCAACTTGCAATTCTTCGATCCCATAAGAAAAAGGTGTGACTGTATCAACAGTCAGCACGGCATTTGAACAATGTGTTGATATCGCATCTAAAACACTGGTTTTACCTGAGTTATTCGCACCAACCAATAAGTTGATTTTGCCCAAGTCCTGCAAGTTCAAATCTCGCAGGCCTGGGAACCTATGAATGGTTAAATTGTCAGGTGTTTCATAATTATGACTTAGGCATTTCAACGTAATTCTGAGATGCTTCCCTTCTCTCAGCATCACACATAGGCTTTGCCTAAGTCCCGATCGGCTTATGACTTGGGCGTATAAGTTGATCGCACTTGCAACTCCTTCAACTGCTTCTCATCCACCCCAGCAGGCGCATTAGTCAGCAAACAGCCCGCCTGCTGCGTCTTCGGAAACGCAATCACATCCCGAATCGATTCCTCACCAGCCAACAGCATCACCAAGCGATCCAAACCGTAAGCAATGCCTCCGTGGGGCGGAGTTCCATACTCAAACGCATCCAACAAAAAGCCAAACTTATTGTAAGCTTCCTCAGTCGATAAGCCGATCGCCTCAAACACCTTTTCCTGAACTTCCCGCTGATAAATCCGCAGAGAACCACCGCCGATTTCTGTACCGTTTAACACCAAATCGTAAGCTTGAGCTCTCGCAGTTTTCAAATCATTAATATCGTCGGGATGCGGCGCAGTAAACGGGTGATGCAATGCTTCCAAACGCTTCTCGTCAGCGTTCCATTCAAACATCGGGAACTCTGTCACCCACAGCAGATTCATCTTGTCTTTGTCAATCAATCCCAATTCGTTACCCACGAACAAACGCAATCTATCCAAAGTCTTATTGACAGTTGTCGGGTCAGCCGCAGCAAATAACAACAAATGACCTGGTTGCGCGCCCGTGCGATCGAGCAATTCCTGTTTTTGCGCTTCCGTCAAATTATCCTTAATTGCGCCGATCGTATCAATTTCGCCGTTATCCCGCACGCGAATGTAAGCCAATCCCTTCGCACCCGCTTCGCTGGCTTCCCTAAACAAATCGCCACCCGGTTTAATCCGCACGTTAGAAATCGCATCATTTCCGCCCGGAATCGGCAAAATCTTCACAATTCCGCCCGCAGCAACCGCCCCGGAAAATACCTTAAATCCCGAATCTTTCATCAAATCGGAAACATCGACTAATTCCAAACCGAAGCGAGTGTCTGGTTTGTCGCTACCGTAGCGATCCATTGCTTCCGCGTAAGTCAAGCGCGGAAAAGGACGAGGCACTTCTACCCCTTTGACACTTTGGAAAATCTGGGAGACTAAACCTTCGTTTAATTCGATAACTTCTTCTAAAGACATGAAACTCATTTCCATGTCTAATTGTGTGAATTCCGGCTGTCTGTCCGCGCGCAAATCTTCATCGCGGAAGCAGCGGGCAATTTGATAATATCTGTCCAAACCGGAAACCATTAACAATTGTTTGAACAACTGCGGCGACTGCGGCAAAGCGTACCATTCGCCCAAATTGACGCGGCTGGGCACTAAATAATCTCTCGCACCTTCAGGAGTCGATCGCGTTAAAATCGGTGTTTCAACTTCAATAAAACCTCCCACATCTTCCAGGTGGCGGCGCATAGCTTTCACAACTTGGTGGCGAAGCTGCAAATTGCGACTCATACGATCGCGCCGCAAGTCCAAATAGCGATATTTCAGCCGCAAATCTTCTCGCACACTTTCATTTTCTGCAGTCGCCACCTGAAACGGTAACTGTTTGCGAACCGCATTCAACAACTCAATTTCGTCAGCATAAATTTCCACCTCACCCGTAGGCAATTTCGGGTTGAGGGAATCTGCGGGGCGGCTGGTGACTCGCCCAGTAATTTTAAGCACGTATTCGCTGCGTAAAGCCTCAGCCCCGTGATAGGAATCGGGGGTGCGTTCAGGATCGCTGACAATTTGCACGATACCCGATCGATCGCGCACGTCCAGAAAAATCACCCCGCCATGATCGCGGCGGCGATCCACCCAGCCGTAAAGGGTGACAGTCTCTCCGATGTGTTTGCTTCGCAGTTCGCCGCAGTAGTAACTTCTCATAATTGGGGGTTGTGGACTAAAAATAAAGCTTTTTAATTATGCAGTATGCCTGAAACTTCTGCTGAATGCAAATGCACCCACGATCGCCATTAGCTTTGGAATTAATTCCAAAGCTAACAACCCTAACAACCCGCTGGGAGTTCAAAACCCCCGGCTGGCCCTTCTAGGAATCCCCGCGATCGCTGTGAGACTTGTCAAAAAACGCCGTCAGCGCGTTCCATGCAGACTTAGCCGCATCCGTCAAGCGAGTGCCGATAGACTCAATTTGCTTCACAATAACCTGCCAATTCTTTTCAGCTTCGGTGTGAATGTGATCGACAGCTTGTTCGATGCGATGGCGTTCGATCAATTTATTTTGTTCCACCGCTTCTCGCGCTTGTCGCACTGCTTTCAAATAAGCTTCGCGACTGACTTCGCCGGCATCTTGCACCTGCGCTTGCGCCCGCGTTTTAATCGCATCTACCACCAGCCAATTTTTCTCAGATTCTTGTTTAATCAGCTTGACTGCTTCTGTAACTCTCTCGTGGGCGAGATCCTTATTTTGTTCGATCGCCTCGGAGGCCTTATTCACAGCTTTTAAATAAGCTTCGCGCGTGAGTTCGCCCGCTGCTTGCACTTCGGCGGCCGCGCGTTTTTTAATTGCTTCAAACAGCGCCGCAGTTTCTGCGATCGCCTCATCAGTCGCGTCGGGCATCTCTTTTTTGACGATCTCCGTCGTTTCTAGAGTTGCCTCTAAAATTGGTTCCTCGGTTACTTTTGGATCTGTCATATCAATCTTCTCCTGTGGTAGTAAACATTTTCAAAAAATCTCACAGTCCCTGGATGCAGACTTTGTAGGTGTAGCGCCAGAAGGAATTGTGGTCTTTTATACAGACTTTGTAGGTGTAGCGCCAGAAGGAATTCTGGCATTTAATAAGAACTAGGCAATTCTTGTTCTAGCTTTATCAACTTGTGTATCCGCGCTTACCTAGTTGGAATGACCTCAGTCATATTACATTATATCTACCAAAGTTCCTCTAGTGTGTAGGATACCGCCAATTTGCAGGTACGGTTTAGCGCACTTAAATTAGGGATACGTCTCTCTACCTAAAAAAAACACACATTAATAAACTTGGTTACTGAACACTATAAAACGGGCAAATTTAGTAGTTTCCATTTTCCAACTGCAAATCTTCGCTCTCGTCTCTATATAACAAGTGGTGACATCTTTGAGCGTGCAGTAAAGATTGAGGAAATTCGTATTGAGATAACAGTATCTCTTCGAGCGCAACTTTCATTTGAGTGGCGCAGATATGTGGAGGCACTTTTCCCATTCCCGTACCCATGCCGGGAATAGCGATAGTTTCAATTATATGTTTGACTGGTGTTCCATCTGGGACTGAGCCAAATTTTACGAGAGTCAAAATAGCACGGGTTGCTAGATAAACATTTACTGTTTCTCTTAAAACTGTGGGAACCCGCATGATTGGTGCAGCTATTAAATAGGGAATTTCAGCATGATCGGTGTCTACAATTTCTGCCAGTCCTACTAAAAGTTCGCCGTGATGTCGAGCCTGAATTAGTTTTTGCAATCGTTCAAGAACCTGCCCTCCAAAATATTCGGAAATTTCTAAATCTAAGCCGTCGTCCATGAAACCAAAACTATTCCCCGGACTAACAATAGCATCGCATTTGACATCAAATATTGAACCGTGATGTATCTTTACATTTTCCATACTGCCGCAAGTGCTTTCCCACGCTCTAACTAAACCATCGTCTAAGGTAGCCAGCACAATTTGCATAAATACTCTCTCTTAATTTTAATTACGAACAGCTAGAGCGATCGCCAATTTAATCCTACAATACTTTACATAAGTCCGCTGAATCTAAAATTCATCTCTATATCAAGTAGCAAATATTTAATAGCTGTATGCTGCAAGACCCGAATCTTCGCAATCCGATCGCAATTAGTTTAGGTGCCGTTGCCGGCGCTTTGACCCGGTATTATATCACCTTGTGGTTTGCCAATCGTTTCGGGACGGCTTTTCCCTACGGAACTTTTTTTATTAACATCACGGGTTGCTTGGCTATGGGATTTTTTATCACCCTCGCTTTTGAACGGGTGGTGACTATTCCGTCGGAAGTGCGGTTAATTGTAGCAACGGGCTTTTTGGGTGCTTATACTACTTTTTCTACTTACGGTTTAGAGACGAACGTCTTGTGGCGCGATCGATCTTACAGCATCGCCGCTTTTTACTGGGCAGGCAGTGCCATACTCGGAGTAATCGCTGTTCAGCTTGGTGTCATTTTAGCACGAATTGGTAAATAGATAACATCGATTTATGAAAAAAATACCACTTAAAAAGAATGCCATTGTAGGCAAACACTGAACCCATGCAGCATCAGTTTGTCAATTTGATATCGAGGTTCTGGACAATACCGACGACATCTTTTTCTCACATCCTTAACCTAATACAGGTAGAGCTTTAAACTGGGTTGCTACCCTGTCAGGTTTAGGTGTGACGATGTGTACTGCATCGTGTTTTGCGGCTGAGCAGCTAAAGTCTTCAAACTGTTTCCTTATGTTGTTTTCAGTTTACTCTTTCTCGATTGAACTCACGTTTAATAAATAATGCTTATGACGCTCCGATACCGTTGTTCTCAAAAGAACGGTTGAGGATTTAAACAGCGTTTGGTGCGTTTATGCTCGTACATGAGTTTGTCAGCCTTTGCCAGCAATTGTTCTAATAAAACTTCATTCTTTAAATCCCCCAATTCTACACCAAGACTTATTGATATATAAGCTCGCTCGGACTTTTGATTAAAGCGATCTATATTTTCTTGCAGCCGAGCTTGGAAATTAGTAGATGAATCACCCGAAAAGTTAGGAATGAATAAAGCAAATTCATCTCCTCCCAGTCGAGCAACAATATCCGCCTCACGAAAGGTTTGCTTCAATATTTGAGCTGCATCAACGATTACTCTGTCTCCCATTTCGTGTCCTAAAGTGTCGTTAATCTTTTTCAAACCATCTAAGTCAGCGAACAAAATAAAATAGGATGTTTGCGTGCGTCGAGCAATTTTCAATTGTTGATTTGCTAGTAAAAAGAAGCCCCGTCGGTTATATAATCCAGTTAATTCATCGGTCACGGATAGCTGCCTTACTTCTGCTTCCGCTCTCAGACGTTCTTGGATTTCGTGTTCTAAACGTTGATTTTGTTCGAGCAGTTGTTGGCGTTGCTGTTGGATGAGTAATTGATTTTTTACTCGCATCAGCACTTCCTGCTCTTGAAAGGGTTTGGTAATATAGTCTACACCACCCAGTTCAAAGGCTAGAACCTTGTTTTCCAGTTGTTCGAGCGCACTGATAAAAATAACCGGGATCTGAGCACTCGCTTCCGATGCTTTTAACTTTTGGCAGACTTCGTACCCATTCATCTCTGGCATATTGATGTCAAGTAAAATTAGAGCCGGTGGGTCGCGATGAACACCTTGGAGTGCCATTCTGCCGTTGAGGGCTTTACGCACAATATAGCCCTGTGACTCTAGAATTTTGGCTAACAAGCGCAGATTGTCTGGGGTATCATCCACGATGAGAATATGGGTTTTGGCCGCAAGTTTGAATAGAGTTGTCATGAGCTTGTTCCTAAATCTGGGTGAGAGTTGCGATCGCTTCAAGCTGAAAGTTATCGACCAGAGATGTCATCGCCTTGATTAAATCTTGTTTCTCCTTGGGAATTTGAGCGATAAGTTCATAAAGCTTATTATCACTAAGATCGAGTGCTGCTTCATGAACTTCTGCAATCCACTTGGTGGGCATGGTTTTCAAGTCTGGAGTAAATATCTTTGGTGGCGAAGCTGATGAATCTGGCGGAAATTTTTCGGCGTAGCAGTAGCGGACGCCCAAGTGATGAGCTATTTTGTCGAAAAGTGTGTCTTCAGTAAACGGCTTGGCAATATAGTCATCGCAACCGACTTGCAGGCTGGCGATACGATCGTCTTCAAAAGCATAGGCAGTGAGGGCAATGATGCGTGTAATTTGTCTTTTGTCCTGTGACATTTGCCCTGAGTTATCTGCTGATGACTCATGACTAATGACTAATGACTGTTGTGATCGAATCTGTCTCGTCGCTTCATAACCATCCATGACAGGCATTTGAATGTCCATCAAAATCAGGTCAGGGTTCCATGTTTGCCAACGATCGATCGCCTCTACCCCATTTTCCACCGCACACACATCAAACCCAAATGACTCCAGCAGTGTCACCAGCAGTTGCCGATTTTCTGGAACGTCTTCTACTATTAGAATTCGGTAGATAGGTTGCCCAGGTGCGAGCCCGATAATCCGATCGCTAATTTCAGGTTCCTCTAAATCAAGGGACTCTGGTAGTTCTAAAACAACTTGGCACGTAAAAGTCGAGCCTCGATTCAGGGTGCTTCGCACGGTGATATCGCCTCCCATCAGACGCGCAAACTCACGACTGATAGACAGTCCTAAACCTGTTCCTCGATCGTTGCGACCGCGATTGGTTTGCATGAAAGCGTCAAAAATTGATTCTAAATCTGAGGGAGAAATGCCAGATCCGGTATCCTCAACTTCGAGACACAGGGTAATAGTTGGTTTAATATCAGGTGGATTAGTGGCGCGATAGCGAATTGTACCGGATGGCATATCATCTGATGAAAAAGCTCGTCCGCGCAGGGCTATGCTTCCTGTTGTTGTAAATTTGATAGCATTCCCCAGCAGATTAATCAAGATTTGGCGAAGTTTTGCTTGATCCCCACAGACATAACGGGGAACAGTAGCATCCCACTCGCTGCTCAAATGTAACCCTTTCTCAGGCGCTTTGATGCTGAACATCTCGTTAATAGAGCCCAGCATTCGATGCAGATTAAAACAGCTTCGACTCAGTACCAATTGCCCTGCTTCAATCCTAGACATTTGCAAAACATCGTCGATCAATGTCAGCAGGTGTTCTCCACTACGGGTAATGATCCCTAAATGCTCTTGAAATTCTTCTGGGATATGGGGGCTGCGGTTCATAAGCTGGGTAAATCCCAGAATCGCGTTGAGTGGCGTTCTGAGTTCGTGGCTCATGTTCGCAAGGAACTGGCTTTTGGCACGGTTGGCTATTGCTGCCTTTTGTGCAGCGTGTTCTAGGGCAGCTTGCGAAAATTCTAACACCGCCAGCATAAGGATATGCCTCATTTCGGCGGCAGCTTCTAACTCTGCAATCTGCCACGGATAAGACATCTCCCGCACTGTCTCTTGCCACAGTTCAAAGGATTTGCGGGGACACAGGTGCATTTTTCCAATTTCGTCGATCGACACAGCATCCTGTGGATTACCTGCCCAGTTTATGGTTTGAATTTGTTCGGGTCTGAACCAAAGGATATGGTATGACTTTTGTATGGCGTAGGATAGGAAGATTGAGATTGCTAAAACACCGCTAGCTCGCTCTTTGAATTGCTTCGCTTGGGGATAAAACTGAGACAAAGAAGCTGTTGCAAACACTCGTTCTTTGTTCTGTTGCAGCAACCACTGCACAAGCTCGTCAACCTCAGCTTCAGATGGTGTTTTACCCACCAATGTCAGACGACCATCGAGCAGAATTGCAGCTCCCTGAGCATGAACTAAATCTAGCATTTGAGAAGCATTTTCGGTCAATACTTGTTCGATAAAATTAGACTCTCGCCGGAATGCCTGCTGAAGTTGCTCCTGAATAGTTTTTGCCTGCGATCGGTAAACGTTCAATTCTCGCTCTTGCTGATGCAGCAGTTCGATCGAGGCAAATTGTCCTAGAAATTCACAGGTTTTGCGAGTTTCGTAATCTAGCAATCGCGGGCTGTAATGGTGACAGGCAATTAATCCCCAGAGACGCCGATCGTCAATTAACGAAATCGTCAGTGTCCCAGCAACTCCCATATTTTGCAAATATTCAATGTGGTAGGGAGATACTCCCCTTAACACACAAGCACTTAGATCCTGGGATGTATTGGTTAGGGGATGGTTGGTGGGAATTAGGCGGGCCGGGGTGTAATTGATATTGGGAATTTGGCGCACCCAATTGCTGTAAAACAATTTGCGGGCGGGTACGGGAATATCGATCGCCGGGTAATGCAATCCCAGGTAGCTTTCTAGAGAACTTTCTTTCTCTTCGGCAATCACTACCCCATGGTCATCGGCTTCAAAGCGATAGACCATTACCCGATCGAACCCGGTCATGGCTTTCACTTCTCTAGCAATGGTTTGAGCTAAATCCGAAATATCGATCGCACTGCGAAAGTTGAGGATAACTGTTTGCAGACGCTGATAAAAATCGATTGAATGATTATTTTCAATAGTCAAGTGGGGTTCCAGCTCCAGAATCAACTCATCTGGTAGCTGATGCAGTGTGCTTCTATATCTTTGAATCGTGCCGTCTTTGAGAGGGATTTTTAGATCGAAAACCTTATGAATGTTTAGTTGTTCTCGATCTAGACACCTAACAATTTCTTGTACTCGATCGTGACCCAATAACCCTGGCAATGGCTGACCTAGCAATTCTTCTGCCGAAATGCCAAATAACTGTTCTACATTTTCACTTACTTGTAAAATATTGAGGCTTTTTTCTTGCATCAATAAAACGATTCCGTGTGGCTGAATATGACCGGGAGCATACACGGCTTCTTCGCTGCATTCCTCTAAATTATTTAAATTGACCGGAGTAAGTTGGGAAATTTGGGGTGTTTTATTAGGCATCTTATAGCAGTAATTATCAATAAAAATTAAGAGGTGTTCCACTACTAATTACCAACAATTAAATTGAATTATTGTTGGATATTTCTAATTCCCTAGTCCTAATCAAAGGTTTAACTGCACAACAGCTTATAAATCCAATGGAGGAATTCCAATTGGGAAATGGTCTTGAATTAGATTAAGAATTTTTTCAAATTGATACTGGTTGGCGAGTTCCGTCAGATAAGTACCGAATTGAGCGAGTTCTGAGGAAAGTTGAGCTACCAGTTCAATTATCGCAACATCATCCCCACATAAAGCAGCATCTTCCAACTGAACCACCCATACTCTTGGTAATGTCGCCAAAAGCATTGGATCGAGGGAATCTGAAACGGAAGAGGCAACAGAACAGAGGTAAGAAGGAAAACAATCTGTTCCCCGTTCCTCCTTTTCTGTTTCCTCTTCCTCATATACATACTCTAACCCCAGGTATTCGGCCATCTTAAGAAATAGGGTTTGTTCCCGGAAGGGCTTGCTGATGTAGTCGTTGCAGCCAGCAGCCAAGGCGAGGGCGCGATCGCTCTGGGAAGCCTGGGCCGTAAGTGCAATAATGATACTGTTGTGTCCGTCTTCCATTGCCCGAATTTGCTTCGTAGCCTCGTATCCATCTAACACGGGCATCCGAATGTCCATCCAGGTTAGGTCGGGTTGCCATTGTTGCCAAATCTGCACAGCTTGCTGTCCGTTGGTAGCTTCTTTTACCTCTAATCCTAATTGTGTCAGTAATCTGACCATTAGCAAGCGATTTTCTGCTTGATCGTCAACCACCAAAATGCGATGATCCCCTTGACTTGGAGCCAGCCCAATCACGAGGCGATTATTCTCTTCGGGTGTAACATTAACTCCACTGATGGGGCTGACGGGAAGGGTAAATGTGAAGGTACTCCCCTGTCCCACTGTGCTGCTGACAGAAATTTTTCCGCCCATGAGTTCCAACAATTTGCGGCTAATGGTTAGACCTAGCCCAGTACCGCCGGTCGAGCGCTTCCCAGCTTGAGCTTGCACAAACGCATCGAAGATGGTGTCGAGTTCGACCGATGCAATCCCTAAACCTGTGTCAGCAACTACAAACTGGAGAATCGGCCGAGTTGTGCTTAATGCTCCTGTACCGTCCGCCTCAATGCTGACTTGCAAAGTAATGCTTCCCCGATCGGTAAATTTGATGGCATTACTCAGCAGATTCAGCAAAACTTGGCGCAGTTTTTGAGCATCGACAAGCATAAATTGGGGAACTTCTGGCGCAATCTCGAAACAAAGGTCAAGTCCTTTAGAACTTGCTCGTTCCGCCAACATATTTCGGAGGGAATGCAGCAGCGCAATTAAGTCCAATCCGCTTTGTTCAACTGTGCAGTGTCCAGATTCAATTTTCGAGAGATCCAGCACATCGTTAATCAAACTCAAAAGGTGATCCCCACTGCGTCGAATTGTTTGCAGGTCTTGTTTTTGGTTGGGAGTTAGGGAGGGGTCATGGGTCATCACCTGGGCAAATCCTAGAATTACGTTGAGAGGTGTGCGTAATTCGTGGCTCATATTGGCTAGGAAGGTACTTTTTGCCAAGTTCGCTGCTTCTGCGGCTTCCATTGCGTGCTGCAGTGCCAGTTCTTTTTGTTTGCGATCGCTAATGTCTTTGTGCGTTCCAATCATCCGTAAAGGCTTACCATCTTCATCGTAGGCAACGACTTTCCCGTAGTTAGCGATCCACTTCCACTCACCTGACTTGCAACGCACACGATAGTCAAAGGCATATTTGAGAGAGCTATCTTGCAAGTTACTATAGAGAGCCTCAAAAACCCAGAATTTATCATCAGGGTGAATCATCTGTTCCCAGACGTTCACATCAATCACCAACTCACCGGGCTTATAGCCCAGCATCTCCTGGTAGTAGGAATTAATGTAAATTTCTCCAGTTTCAATTTTCCAATCCCATAGTCCATCTCCAGAGGCTTCTAGTGCCAGCATTAAGCGTTCCTCACTCCGTTGTAAAGCGGTTTCCGCTTGATTTTGTCGGGTCACATCGATCGCCACACCACCTACTAGCATTTGCCCAGGTAAGTCGGGGATGAGAAATTTGTAAACCAGAAACTCACCCAGGGTTCCATCTCGACGGGGCGCAATCTCAATCGTTTCAATTAGCTCGTTGGTTTGAGCAACCGTTTGGATATTGTCTAGATATTGTTGGGCGAAGGCGGCGGGGTAAAGTTCAAAAATGGATTTTCCAATCACATCGTCAGTGGGTAACTTCAAGGTATTGAGATAAGTCTGGCTGGCATAGAGCATTACACCATTTTCATCGGTAATCCAGGCAGGGGCAGGGCTGTGATTCATGAAGGCTTGGAAGCGAGTTTCACTCTCTCTGAGTGCCTGTTCTGCTTGTTGGCGTTCGGCTTCGTTGCGTTTGCGATCGCTAATATCCCGGCAGATACAGTAGTTCATCATCTCATCTTGTAATTCCACCCGGTTCCAGCTAATTTCCACGTCATATACAGAACCATCCTTGCGGCGATGTCGCGTTTCAAACAGTGGAATAATCTCCTCTCTCTGGAGCATAAGTTGTAGTTCTTCCCTCGTCCATTCAGCATCCCAATCAAACACACTCAGATTCATGGTTTCTTCTAGGGTGTAGCCCAGCATTTGAGCAAAGCTGGGACTAGCTTCGACAACTTTTCCGACCCAATCCATGACAACAACACCGTCCAGGGAAGTGTTGAAGAAGGCTTTACTCCGCAGGAGTTCCTGTTCTAGTGCAAGTTCGGCTTTTTTGCGATCGCTAATATCTTTCATGAAGCTGTAATGCCCCATAAACTGGTGCTGTTCGTCGTAAGTTGAAATCATCACCACTTGTTTGTAAAAAACTGAACCATCTTGACGAACCCCTTTCGTTTCAACTTCAACTCTGCCCTCTTGCACCATCAGCCCATAAGCTGCAACCAGTTTTTCCAACTCATCGGGATGTACGGTTTTTTCCCAGGGCATCCCCACCATTTCTTCTGGCTGATAGCCTGTCACGTCAGAATATGCTTTATTGACATAGAGGTACCGCCCTTGTACATCCAGTTTGGAAATGCCCGACAGCGCATTTTGCATCACCTCACTCATTTCTCTACGCTCTGCTTCTGCGTGTTTGCGATCGGTGATATCTTCTGAAAAACAAAGTAGGTACTGGGGCTGATGCTGTTCGTCGTAAATGGGAATCTTCACCGTATGCAGCCAACGTTTTCCCAGACTATGACTGTCAATGATTTCTTCAGCAATATCCTCCGTCTTACCTTTTTCAAAAGCTTCTCTATCCTTTTGATCGAAAAAGATAGCCTGTTCTATTGGGAAAAAATCATAGCCACTTTTGCCGATCGCGTTTTCGGCTGAGATGCCAAATAACCGTTCGCTGGTTTTATTCCAAAACTGAAATACGCCAAATCGTTTAGGCTCTGCCTCCTTAACAAAAATTGCGAGCGGTAGATGATCCAGCAATGCTTGTAAGAAATTGCGAGTTTTCTGGATTTCCAGCTCTACTTTTTTGCGATTACTAATATCAATAAACGTAACTACAGCTTGGGTGATTTTACCGTTTTGATCGAACTCCGGGTAGGCATTAACTAATACCCAAACACAACTATTAATTTCTTTTTTAATTCCTAAAACATAATTTTTGAGGGAACTTCCACTGGATAAAACCTGCTTTACCGGATATTCCTCTAGAGGCATCACGCTGCCATCTTCCCGCACAAAATGCCAGGCCGGAGATATCGCAGTTTTTCCCAGCATTTGATCCATTGAAAGCCCTAGTAATTCACCAGCTCTTTCATTACATAATTGAATGCTGGTATCTGTCGCATGAATCACAAAACCTGCATTTAAGTTATCAATTAATTGCCGATACCTGGCTTCGCTGACCTGTAAAGCAACTTCAGCTTGCTTGCGCTCGGTAATGTCGGTGTGAGAGCCAGCCATCCGAATTACGTTACCTGCATCATCCCAAAGTGCCTGACCGCGATCCAAAATCCATTTGTAGGAACCATCTTTGCTGCGAAGGCGATATTCTGTGAGATAGAAAGGAGTTTTCTTGGCAAAATGGTCTTGAACGGCTTGCATCACCCATCCCAAATCATCAGGATGTACCAGATTACTCCATTCGTCTAGAGTGTTTTGGATTTCCTGGTCTTGATAGCCCAGCATTTGCTTCCAGCGACTAGAAAAGAAGACCTCGTTGGTTTGAACATTCCAATCCCAAATGCCGTCATTATTCCCGCGTACAGACAGTTCCCAGCGTTCTTCACTTTCACGTAGTGCTGCTTCTGCTTGTTTGCGGTCAGCAATATTCCGGGCAATCTTTGAGGCTCCAATTATATTCCCTGTTTCGTCTTTAATGGGGGAGACACTCATCGAGACATCGATTAATGTTCCATCTTTCCTCAGCCTCTTTGTATCGTAGTGTTCGATCTGTTCTCCTCGCTGGATTTTGGTGAGAATTTCGTTTGCCTCATCTCGATAGTCTGCAGGAATCAGTTTTGTCCCTGATTGCCCTACTATTTCAACCGCTTTATAGCCAAAAATTGTTTCTGCTCCTACATTCCAACTTGTAACTACACCCTCTAAATCTTTGCTGATAATGGCATCTTCCGAAGACTCAACGATCGCAGCTAGTCGGGCGATCGCAATTTCTGCCTGTTGTCGCTGGTGAATTTCCCTTTGCAACTGGCGATTGGCTTTTTTGAACTTATCGACTTTGCAATAACTAACTTGTGCGAGATACATGACCCACACAAGCAAAAAAACTAAAACTAAGCCACCAATTAATACAACTCTCGGCCAATAAAACTTGACACTTTCTACTAAATCTGAAATTGGATAAATATCTATGCGCCAGTCTACACCATAGGCTTTCACTACAACTGTTTCTGGAGCTAAATATTGTGACACAAACTCTTGACCATAGAGCAAATTTGTGCCAGCATAGATAGCCACCTTGTACCCGGGTGGCACTTTTAAAATACTTTCAAATAGAGTTTTAAACTTAAGAACACCGACAATAAACCCATCAAAACGTTCACCTACAAACAAAGGAAAACTTGCTATAAATCCTTGACCCCCTTGAATAAGTGAAATATTGCGACTTAAGATAGGTTGACGCAAATCACGAGCTAGTTGCAAAGTGATTTTGCGACGCAGTTCCCGATTAAAATCTAGGTTTTGCGCTGCCTCATTCCCTGCCAGTGGCGCAACCCATCGCACTTTAAATGATGGATCGACTAATTCGATCGCCTGATAACCGTAGAAATCCTTTACATAAGCCTCAGCATCGGCTTCCCAAAGAGCCTGTGGTGTACCGCCATTAGCTTCCCAGCGATTCGCCATTTGCCGAAGTGTCAACACCCGAATTGATAATCCTTCGCTCAGTTGTGACTGAATCGCATTGGCTTCCTGCTGAATTAACTGCTCGATGTGAATTTGTCCGTTGATGGTTAGCTGTTGCCACGTAAATAAAATAGCAAGAGAAGCCACCACACCAAGCAAAAGAGGTAGCAATCGTTTAAATGGTGTTTGGTCTAAACTTATAATTACTTTGCGTCGAGGGATTACCATAAATTAAGCGATAGATGAATTGAGTAGCCTTCAAATTTTTTGGCTATACTTGGGTAATTTAATGATGCAATGAAACTAAGTATTGAGCCGGAAAACCAGTTAGCGATAAGGTGTCTCTAAACTTTAGATACCTAAGTTTATCTGTTAAATACATCGGTAAAGAATGTTGTTATTTAACCCCTAGCCCTTTAACTAGATTTATTGAGAGCGATGAGCCACATCTGTTCAAATTGTAAATAGGTATTGTTTGCCAAAATTGGGGACAAAACCAGTAGATTGGATGCTTGCTAACGTGACGCAGCATTTGATTCGAGCAGCAGGGGCAGTGTGGCATAAAGACCTCTTTTGTAAATAAAACTCAAGGGTATTTCACTCTTTTGCAAAGTGCTGTAAGCTCGCTTGAAGCAACCATAACCAGACCATAGAGAAAAAAAATAAAGATTTGGTAAAGAATATAAAAGGGTTAAGGAAAAGATACAAGTTTAAACATTCCGTAATAAATTTAAGGGCGCAGAGAATTTTTATCCCACAACGCGCACCTTGTAATGTCCCATCTGGTTTGTTATAATCCTACACTATTCAGATGCAGCTTTTGAGATCCATTCCTACATAAAATTGTTTTCCTGTTCCCTGTTCCTTGATTTGATCTGAGAGTCTAAATCCCAGCCCAACAGATTGGCAGTTTGAACAGGAAGCATAACTGGAGCGAGGGAATTCACTATCACTGCTGGCAGGTGATATTGACAGTTTTAATTGATTGTTAATGCTCGCAAGGTAAGAAGGTGTCAAACCAATTATTGCCCAAAATTTCTTTGTGTGTATAACCCGTGAAGGTGAAGAAGAAAGGATTTAGATAGTTAACATTTCGCAATCGATCGAGTCCGACGATCAACTGCACGGTATCAAATAGCGATCGCCAGCGTCGTTATTGATGATAGCCGATCGCACGCGCAAAGCAATTGGGTTATCGGTTAGGCTTTGCGATTTTGGCTGTGGCAGCTTTTTTTGGGGCTGACAGTGCTGTTGGTACTTCAGCAAACCTATCTCAATCCCCGCGATTTTGAAGCAGGAGGGTTAAAAATTAAAGCGGAAGGATAGCCGGGCTGTTTTGGGTTTATTTAGATACTTTAGGGCTGATTAGTGAGGGCTATGAGGATTTTCCCTTCATTGCCTTTGACCCTACCTAAAAACGAATATAAGCCCCCGACTTGTTTGGTGGAGAGATAAAAACTTTAGACTCTTGTTGCTCCCAGATTAATCTTTGGAGTAAATCTAAAATCTCAAATCCTTCGACTGAGCGCTCACACCGAAGTCTCACATCTCAAATTGACTGATTTTCACAGAAGCGCGATCGCATTTGACACCTAGATTCCTATATTTTACCCTTGGGCGATGGGAGTGACGCGATCGCAGCCCTGATTTTTGAGAGGCAAGTTTGATCGCCTCGGCATCTTAACTCTGATGTTTGCAGTAATTTTTTCTTCACTGTTTGCCCCATTGGTATTGTTGGGAAATGGGGAGGGGGGATTGCTAGGAATGACTTTATAGGGTATAGCTATGGGAGTCCAGGAATCGATTTTGAAAGCCGCCTTAGCTCGACTCGTGCCTGCAAACAAGAGAGGTGCCACCTATGGGATTTTTAACACAGGCTATGGCTGATCGTGCTTTCTGGGCAGTTGGACGATGATAATTGTTTACGATCGCTCAATTAATTGGCTGGTTATATTTTCAGTTGCGCTCCAACTCGCTGTTTTTCCAGTGTTGTTGCTGGTGAAAAAGCGATCGCCTGTCACAAAAAATTGAGTGAATACTCGGCAGTCATACCATTTTTGATTTTCGATTGAGAATGACAAACTGCATCATGGTTAGGGCTGGTCTGCAGTTGCTTATTTTACTAAACTGGTATCAATTAGCCATTATCATTGGTCAGTTTGCCAGAGTTTCTAACTACTGACTACTGATTAATAACTACTGACTAATAGCTACTCCCTAATAACTAACTTCAAACACAACATAGGAGGTTTAATTGTGGTAGTTAAAACAGCAACAGAGGGTCTCATAACCTTAGAAGGAGTTAGCAAGGCTTACCCGCAGCCTAACGGTCAAAAAATCTCTATTTTAGAGTCAATTAATTTAGATATCAGAGCAGGAGAAATAGTAGCTTTACTCGGCCCGTCCGGTTCAGGAAAATCAACATTAATGCGGATGATTGCCGGACTTATCCCGCCCAGCAACGGTCAAGTTATCTATCACAATCGTCCTTTAGTCGGCTTAAATCCTGGGGTGGCAATTGTATTTCAAAACTTTGCCCTTTATCCCTGGCTGACCGTACTAGAAAATGTAGAATTAGGCTTAAAAGCTAAAGGAGAATTGCCCGAAGCGTGCCGCAAAAAAGCCTTACGGATGATAGACATTATCGGTTTAGACGGATTTGAAAATGCTTATCCGAAAGAACTTTCCGGCGGAATGCGGCAGCGGGTGGGATTTGCTAGAGCTTTGGCGGTAGAACCCGAATTGCTTTGCATGGATGAACCGTTTTCAGCTTTAGACGTGCTGACGGCAGAAAACTTGCGGTTTGAGCTATTAGATTTATGGCTAGAAAAAAAGATTCCGACTCAAGCGGTGTTAATCGTAACTCACGGGATTGAGGAAGCGGTAATTTTAGCCGATCGCGTTGTAGTCTTGGGTCGCAACCCGGGGCGAATTCGCGCGGAGTTAACAGTGACTTTGCCGCACTACCGCGATCGTAAAACTCCCGAATTTCAAGCTCTCGTAGACCAAGTTTACAAAATTCTCACCAATCCCGAATTGAGCTGCGAAACAGTGACAGCACCTGCTGAAAGTGTCGCTGCTGTGTCTCAACCTCAACCCGCTCAAAGCGCTAAATACCAATCTCTGCCGCAGGTGCGAACCGGTGCGATCGCAGGTCTGTTGGAACTCTTGGAAGACCGCAAGGAGAAAGACCTCTACCGCCTCGGTCAAGAATTAATGTTAGAGGTTGATGACATTTTGCCGATCGTGGAAGCAGCAAAGTTAATGGAATTTCTGGTAATCCAAGAAGGCGACCTCCTTTTAACTCCAGTTGGCATTCAGTTTATTGCCGGCGGCATTGACCAGCGCAAACAAATTGTTCGTACCCAAATTCTCAACAATATTCGCCTGGTACAGCAAATTTCTCGAATGCTTCAGGCAAAGCGCAATCATCGCATTTCTGAAGAGTTAATTTTGGATATTCTAGAAGCCCACTTTAGCCCCCAAGAAGCAATGCGGCAATTGAAAACTGCTATTGACTGGGGTCGCTATGCAGAGTTATACAGTTACGATCAACCGGGCGGCGAAATCTTCTTAGAATCTGAAGTCAGTAGCCAGTAGTCAGTAGTCATTAGTCCGCAGTCATCAGTAATTAGTTATTAGTCAATACTCCGGACAGTTTTTGATTCAGAGGCTGAAACCCTCATTCTACCGTTAGCATTTGACCTCGCTGAGAAGGCTAAAACCCTCATCCTGCGGTTAGTGATTGAAAAGTGTCCGGACTATTGATTAATTATTTACTAGCAATGACCAATTAACAATTACCCGATGCCCTAGCCGTCCGCTCCCCCAAAATCTAACTTCCAAATTTCCAATTACCTTTTTCCCGATTACCAATAACTACTTCGTATGACAAGACCTCTAACACCGGCAAATAAAACTTTAGAAAGGTCAGCTTGGACTTGGCAAGACGGTTTGCTGATTCTAGCCATCTTCTCTCTAATTTTAGTAATTGTCCAAACAGCTTCTCAATTCACCAGTGACTACAACCCAAATTTCAAAATTGAGACCACGCTAAATGTCTTGCCAGCATATACAGCCCAGAGTCTTTTACGTATGGTAGCCGCCTATTTTTTATCGCTGCTGTTTACCCTAGTTTATGCTTATTCTGCTTACCGTTTTCCCCTGGCTGCAAAAATTTTAATTCCCTTGTTAGACATTTTGCAGTCGATCCCTGTTTTATCTTTTTTGCCCGGAGTTGTTTTAGCGCTAGTCACTTTATTTCCCGGTCAAATAATTGGCGTAGAACTTGCATCGATTATCTTAATATTTACTGGGATGACTTGGAATATGACCTTTAGTTTCTATCAGTCGCTTTCCGGCATTCCGAAAGAACTTAAGGAAGCTGCTCAAATTTATCGGCTCAATGCTTGGCAGCAGTTCTGGACGTTAGAATTGCCGGCTGGGGCGATCGGACTGGTGTGGAATAGCGTCATGTCAGTGGCGGGCGGCTGGTTCTTTTTGATTGCGATCGAATCTTTTACCTTGGGGGACAAAAACTTTAATTTGCCCGGACTCGGTTCCTATTTGGGCAAGGCAGCAAATGAAGGAAATTTTGGGGCGATCGGCTGGGGTTTAGCAGTCTTAATTGGGGTGATTATAGCCATAGACTTTTTCATCTGGCAGCCTTTGATTGCTTGGGTAGAAAAGTTTAAATATCAAGCCGTGGAAGCTACCAATGTACCGCAGTCAAATGTGTTGGATTTTTTAAGGCGCTCGGCGACTCTGCGGGTTTTGAAGTCGCGTATTTCGCCGATCGGCGATAGTTTTGATCGTGGTTTGGCAAGAGCTTTTGCATCGGTGGATTTACCAGCAAATCATCGCCAAGGAAGCCGCATCGGAAATTGGATAAATTGGATATTTGTTAGCGGGTTTGCCGTCATTGTGCTTTGGGGAACTTGGGAAGCTTTGCTGCTGCTGCGGTTGCTGAATTTGTCTGACTGGCAAAAAGTCATGACAGGTGCATTTTTCACAGCTTTGCGCGTCATTTGCGCGCTATTTTTATCGCTGTTGTGGACAGTGCCGGTCGGAGTGGGGATCGGTCGAAATCCCCGTTTAGCTCAAATTTTGCAGCCATTAGTACAAATAGCAGCTTCTGTACCGGCAACTGCTATATTCCCCGTATTACTACTAGCTTTAATTCACGCTGGAGGAGGCTTGCAAATTGGTTCAGTGGCGCTGATGATGTTGGGTACAATGTGGTATTTGCTGTTTAATGTTATTGCGGGCGCTCAAGCCATACCTTCGGAGTTATTTGAAGCTGCACAAGTTTACAAACTATCCCTAATTCAGCGCTGGCAAACTTTAATTTTACCGGGAATTTTTCCCTACTTGATCACAGGAATTATTACAGCAGTTGGGGGTGCTTGGAATGCAAGTATTGTCAGCGAGTACGTGCAGTTTCAAGGTCAAATTGTTACTACAGAGGGTTTGGGAGAAACTATTTCTCAGGCTACGGCATCTGGGAACTTTCCCTTGCTGTTGGCTGCTACTTCTGTGATGTCGTTGTTGGTTGTATTGACTAACCGTTTGGTATGGCGGCCACTTTACCGTTTGGCACAAGAAAAATATCAATTGTTGGTTTAAGTAAATCAATATCAAAAACACCATACCCAAAAAACCCGTTTCGAGAATATATCTTGGTTTGGTGGTGAAGCCTCCACAAAGAAACTGGATTGCTAACCCCGCGGGTATAAATCGTATAACTGCAACCAGTGGCGTCAATAGGCTCTAAACTGGATTCAGGAAGGCGCGCAGCACAGGTTTAGGAGGGTCATCAGTGACAGAAAAAAATTATCAATCGTCTTCTCTACCCACCTACGCGCGAAAAGAACTGCGGGAATTAGTTCGATCGCAGTTAAGGGCCCTGTTGGAAGAAGGAGACTTTAAAGGAGCAAAAGCGATTTTGCACCCGGTGCAGGAAGCAGACATAGCTGAAGCTATAGAAGGTCTGCCAGAAACCATGCAAGTAATAGCTTTCCGCTTGCTTTCCAAAGACGAAGCGATCGCAGTTTACGAATATCTCGACTCCAGCGTTCAGCAGTCCCTCTGCGAAAAATTCAAACGCCAAGAAGTCATTGACATTGTAGACAAAATGTCCCCGGACGATCGAGCTAAACTCTTTGACGAACTGCCGGCAATATTAGTCCGTCGCCTGTTGGGTGAATTGAGCCCGACGGAACGGGAAGCCACGGCTCAACTTTTGGGTTACGAAGCCAGTACCGCCGGTCGGATCATGACCCCGGAATATATTTCTCTGAAAGAAAGCTTTACCGTCGCCCAAGCTTTAGACCGAATTCGCTCTTTGGCTAAAACTACCGAAACAATTTATTCTCTTTACGTCACCGACGCCGGACGCAGCTTGACAGGCATTTTATCCTTGCGAGATTTAGTCACTTCCCCCCTCGACAAAACTGTCGGCGAAATTATGACCCGCGACGTAGTTTCTGTTCAAACAGGAACGGATCAAGAAGAAGTAGCTAGGCTGATCCAGCGTTACGATTTTTTAGCTGTACCCGTTGTAGACCGCGAACAGCGGCTGGTCGGGATCATTACAGTTGACGACGCGATCGACATTTTAGAACAAGAAGCAGCAAAAGATATTTATACCTTGGGCGGCGTCCAGTCCGGCGGCGACAATTATTTCCAGACCGATTTAATCACCGTTGCCCGGAAAAGGGTCGTGTGGTTGTTTGTTCTGCTTTTAACTAATACTGTCACCGGCGCAATTATTAGAGCTCAAGAAGATATTTTGCACCAAGTAGTCGCCCTAGCAGCCTTTATTCCCCTGCTGACTGGCACTGGAGGCAATGTCGGCGCTCAGTCCTCAACCGTTGTAATTCGCGGTTTGAACACTGATGAAATTACAGCAATGGGGCCGTTTCAAGTAATTGTTCGCGAGGGGATGGCGGGAGCGCTGCTAGGAGCTATATTGGGGACTGTAGCGACGGGCTGGGCTTATACTCTGCAAGGGAGTTTAGCAGTGGCACTCGCGGTGGGAGTGAGTTTGTTTGCGATCGCAATTTTAGCTTCTATTGCCGGTTCAGCTCTGCCGTTTCTATTTCGTTCTTTGGGTTTAGACCCCGCTTTAATGTCTGCTCCCTTTATTACCACCGCAGTTGATGTCCTTGGGGTCTTGATTTATTTCACTTTAGCTCGACTAATTTTGCAGATTTAATATATTTAATTAGATGGCTGTGAATAAAAAACTTAATCGGTTTTTCACCACTGCTAAATTCGGGGTCGGCGTCCGATTTCATACCGGATAGGTGCGCTCGCGCTTCTTACTTTATTTTTATCCGCATACTTGTACCAGTTGAAAAAAATAATGCAACTATAGGCCATTGCTCGAAACTCCGAGCTTCATCAGTTATTCCAAATCTAACATCTAAAATCTAAAATCTAAAATCTAAAATGGTATTAGCCTATGTCATCATCCAATTCATCCACCAAAATCCAAAATCCCAAGTCGAGCAATTTGTTAGAAACTGCTGAAGTGGTTTTTATTGCTGCCTCTGCTGTGGGATTGGCTGCTAGTTTGGTTTGGGGGCCGAGCGTTTATGCTCAAGTGCCTGTAGTGATTTCGTTGGTGTTGAATTTTGTGAACCGGCAGAAGCTGCACAGGCAAGTTAAAACAAGTACGGCGGCCACGTTCGATCGCGTAAATCAACAAGCAGCTACTACCGATCGCGCGATCGAGCAATTGCAGCTTGCTGTTAATGCTTTAGATGAAGCTCTTGCTCAAACATCTCGCGAAAATCTCAATGTTGCGCCTGGAGAAAACGTACACTCTCTAATTTCAGCAATTGAGAACCTGCGCCAGCGACTAATAATTTTAGAAAAAACTATTAAAATGATTCAAAGCGAGATCGAACTCACCAGCCGCCAATTCAAACAGCGGCCGGAGTTGCAACAAGTCGAAACTTTGACAACAATAATTCTGGACTTGCAGCAGTTTATCAACGAACTGCCGCAGTGGGGCAGTTTGCAGCAGCGGCAGCTAACAGAACTTCAGCAAAAAGTAGACAATGCTTTGGCTGAACTCTCAGAAGAAATTGCTGTGATTCCCAACCGCGTGCAAGAGGCGCTAGCTAGTCGCAGTGGGGAAATTAACCCACAGTTAGGTTCGGGTTTGAATGCCGCTCAAAAGAATGGTTATCGACCTAAAACCCAGAATGAGAAAATTCGCCAGAAATATCCCAGAGCTTACGTCAAGTGGAGTCAGGATGAAGACGAAAATTTGAAAAAAGAATATGCTAGCGGTCAACAAATTGACGAATTAGCTCAGAGATTTCAGCGACAGCCTAGTGCCATTCGTTCGCGATTACAAAAATTAGGATTAATCGAATAATGGTAATTGGTAATTGGTAATTTGTAACCACAGAAAACAGACAAGCGTCAACAGTCAACTGACAACTAACAAATAATATCAAATCTGTTAGTATCGAAATTATTTTTATCTCTCTGATCTTCATCTGCGTGAATCAGGGTCAATCCTTTGTCATCTGCGGTTAATAAATTCTCTTTTTTTAACCGCAGATGAGGGCAGATAAAAACAGATTAATGCAGAGGAATTGATATAACAAAGCGATCGCCCTTTTTTTTCAAAAGAGCGATCGCTTTGTTTCTGTATTCAGTACCGGCTGCCAACACCGGGCCACTAACATTACATCTCAAGGCTTTGTAGCCTAGGTCTACCTCATTTTAGAAATCTTGGGGTAACAAAGAACTTAAACGCTCCAACAAAGGATCGGATTCCCGACGAGGAGCAACCTCAGCGTCAGACACTACATTATCATCCGCCACAGACTCAGACTCAATGGGGTCAGGCTCTACTACTTTTGAAACTGGGGCAAAAGAAACTTGAGCAAACTTACTGTTAACACTCCCCTGCAATTGATCCAACTGCGCGCTGAGTTGAGTCAGGTGATGTTCCAGTCCCTCCAAACGGCTTAATTCCTCTGCCGAAACATTGTGCTCAAACTCAGCAAATTTGACCACAAGTTCAGCAATACGCTGTTCCAACCGCTGAAAGCTCTGTGTAGAGCTAGTAGACTCAGATACAGACAAAAACTGCCACAAAGCCTGCTTGCAGAGATTGCTGAAAGTCTGATACTTCGTGAAAGCCAACTCTTTTTCAATAGCGGCCAGCAAAGTTTGATCCGCAGCATCTTCCGTAAACGCCACCGAGAAATTCGCCTTATTTTTTGCCCACAGTGCCATAGGGTTCAAGCCTTAATGCGTTACTTAATCGTGGCTAGCTGAGCCTCAGCATAAATAAACTGTCCCAAAGCATTAGCTTTCCGGGAAGGCTGAGCCAAGTGAGCCTTAAGATTGGCGTCTTTAAGCAAAGGCTGCAACACCTCCCAGAAAAACTCGCCGCCCCCGCCAGTCAGAACCACATCCGTCACACGTTCCGGCAGCCACTGCACCAAACGTTCGGACAGTTCGTTAGCGAAAGCCTCTCGCAAATCCTTAATAATCGGATCTAAATTAGTCGGCTTAGTCGCTCCTCTGGGACGGTAAAAACGCTGGCCCTCGGGTTTATTCACCGCTTCCAGTAAAGACAGAGATTGAGGGTCTGCTCCCGGAATCTTTGAGGCAACTTGTTCGTAGAACTTGTTCATTGCGAAGGAATCGCTCTTAGAAGCTGCCCGGGCGAACCGGAAACGATCGACCATTAACAAATCGGTAGTTTGGTGTCCAATATCAACAACCGCCACCGACAGTTCGGGCAACTCCGGCGTAAACTCCTTGTTATCTTGAGCCTCGCACCAAATCAGGCTGCCGAACCCTTCCGGCATCACCCAAACGTGACTGATATTAATATCCACACGCTCGCCCCGGTACACCACAACGTGGGGAGAGCGCAGTTGGCTGATAATCTCTTCCTTTTCCTTCTCAAACTGATCCTGCGAATAAAACGGCAAACCCAGCACAACTGCTATTTCGCCCTTCATCTGGAAATATCCAGCACAAGAAAAGACCTTAACCAAAGCATCTACTACTTTCGACTGGTCAGCGCCACCGAGATTAGCGCCAAAATCTGCCGCTAGTTGGCCTATAGCGTAACCCTTGCCCTGGTACTCCAGCCACATATCCAACAGAGGGTCTGTTGCTTTGGACTCAAAGCTGCCACCCCGCACCTTTTCCACGGGCATAGTAGCCACGTTGGCAGGGATGAAAACAACGCTACTCGGGTTGCGACTCACGCAAGCTTTAGTTGCCGTCCGACCCAAATCAGCACTAATAATCGATTTGTTAGAAGCGACTTTAGTCTGCTGGGTCAGCATAGCCGAATTAGGAACAAGCTGTCTAGTTGTCATTGAAATGTGTTACCTCACTGAGCCTCACCATTATCATGCCTTATCCCTTGACACTGCCACGCTTAAAGACAGTGGGTGAAAGCGACGATTCTTCTAACTCTACCTAGATCGGTATCGAAATCAGCACCAAACATTATATTCGGGACGATCGCCCTTACCCTAACTAACCTAACTTTTTCTGGAGCCATCGTCCTCAAAGCTCTGTTGCCTGAGAGTGCATTGTTAAGTTAAATTTAGTTAAGATTCTGAGTGTAAACTTTTGTCGCACTTCTCCGACACCGCGATCTTACCCGATCTGTCCCCAATTCAAGGCATCCGCATTTATGAAAATTTCTTGGCGAACTATACTACTTTGGACTTTACCTGCCTTAGTCATCGGCTTTTTCTTGTGGCAGGGGGCCTTTGCCCCATCCCCCGCAGAAATGAGCAAGAACACCGCCAGCACCCGCCTGAGCTACGGTCGATTCTTAGATTACTTAAACGCCGGTCGAGTGACCAGCGTTGACCTTTACGACGGAGGTCGGACGGCTATTGTCCTAGCAGTCGATCCGGAACTGGACAATCACGAGCAGCGGTGGCGGGTAGACTTGCCCTCAAATGCCCCGGAACTGGTTTCTAGGCTCAGAGACTCCAAAATCAGCTTCGACACTCACCCACTACGCAACGACGGTGCTGTCTGGGGACTTTTAGGCAATTTAGTATTTCCCCTTTTGTTAGTAGGAGGGCTGTTTTTCCTCTTCCGCCGCGGTGGCAACGTTCCCGGCGGCCCGGGCCAAGCCATGAACTTTGGCAAATCCAAAGCTCGCTTTCAAATGGAAGCTAAAACAGGCGTACTGTTCGACGACGTAGCAGGCGTTGAGGAAGCCAAAGAAGAACTACAAGAAGTGGTGACATTCCTCAAAAAACCCGAACGCTTCACCGCAGTCGGGGCGAAGATTCCCAAAGGCGTGCTGCTAGTTGGCCCTCCCGGAACCGGTAAAACCTTGCTGGCAAAAGCGATCGCAGGCGAAGCCGGCGTGCCTTTCTTCAGCATCTCCGGTTCAGAATTTGTGGAAATGTTCGTCGGTGTCGGCGCTTCCCGCGTTCGGGACTTGTTCAAGAAAGCTAAAGAAAATGCTCCTTGCATCATCTTTATCGATGAAATCGATGCAGTGGGTCGCCAGCGCGGCGCAGGTATCGGTGGCGGTAACGACGAACGGGAACAAACCCTGAACCAGTTGCTGACGGAAATGGACGGTTTTGAGGGCAATACTGGCATTATAATCATTGCTGCCACGAACCGCCCCGACGTGCTCGACTCAGCGCTGCTGCGTCCGGGACGTTTTGACCGCCAAGTTACCGTAGATACGCCGGATATCAAAGGCCGCTTGGAAATTTTGGAAGTTCACGCGCGCAACAAGAAGCTGTCTGCGGAAATTTCTTTGGACGCCATCGCCCGCCGTACTCCTGGTTTTACCGGCGCTGATTTGGCTAACTTGCTCAACGAAGCGGCTATTTTAACCGCGCGCCGCCGCAAAGAAGCGATTACGATGCTCGAAATTGACGATGCAGTCGATCGCGTGGTAGCAGGTATGGAAGGCACTCCTTTGGTGGACAGCAAGAGCAAGCGCTTGATTGCCTACCACGAAATCGGCCACGCGATCGTCGGTACAATCATTCAAGCCCACGATCCAGTTCAAAAAGTTACCTTAGTACCTCGCGGACAGGCCCGCGGCTTGACTTGGTTCATGCCCAGCGAAGACCAAGGTTTGATTTCTCGATCGCAAATTTTAGCCCGGATTAGCGGTGCTTTGGGCGGCCGCGCAGCCGAAGAAGTAGTTTTCGGCGATGCCGAAGTAACCACCGGTGCCGGCAACGACTTGCAGCAAGTCAGCGGTATGGCGCGGCAAATGGTGACTCGCTATGGGATGTCTACCTTGGGCCCGATCGCCCTGGAAGCCCAGCAAAGCGAAATTTTCCTCGGCCGCGACTACACAGCGCGATCGGAATATTCCGAAGAAATAGCCTCTCGGATTGACGGACAAGTTCGAGCAATTGTCGATCACTGCTACGACGACGCCCGCCGAATTATTCGCGAAAATCGTACCGTGGTAGATCGCTTAGTCGATTTGTTGATCGAAAAGGAAACCATCGACGGCGAAGAGTTGCGCCTAATCGTCTCTGAGTACACTTTTGTTCCTGAAAAAGAACAATACGTTCCTCAGCTTTAAGACTTGTTTAAAAATTAGGGACACGGCAATGCCGTGTCTTTAAGAAGTAGGGACGCAGCACTATTGCCACGTCCCTACTTTTTTATTAAACTGTCAATAATATTAAACCGCCCCTAAACGCCAATTAACGCAGATGAATACTACATTTGCCATACATACTAAGAATTTGTCATTTTTTTTAATAGCAACTTTTATTTTTGTTTTCCTCAATACTTTGAGCGCCCGCGCAGAAAAATTAAGATGTTTTGTAGATATTTGCCTCGACCCCAGCAGCGTTGAATTAAGTAAATCCGATATTCCCGGTGCTCCCTCTTATCCCGTCAGAATTCTTCTAGGAACTCAACAGTTTAGTAACGAGAAATTGTTGGCGCAAATGGAAGTTAACTGCCAGCAGCGACAGTTTAGAACTGTCAGAGTTAGCGAAGATGGCGAAAATTGGTCGAATTTCGATCCGAGATGGACTTTAGTCGATCGCAACTCATCTTTGTCTCGGCTGGTTGACTATACTTGTAAATTGGCGATCGCAGAACAATAGAATAAATAAGTAAGTAGACCAATAAAAAAAACACATCACCTATATCTTCAACCCTGGGCTTGCGGGTGCAAGTGTGACAAGCAGCGCTTGAAACCGCCGAATGTTAATATTAAATTCAATCTAAAATCTAAAATCGAATGACCAACCCCACCGAGTATCGGCAAAGACGCGAACAATTAATGGCAAAAATTGGCAGCGGGACGGCGATATTTCGCAGCGCACCTGCTGCCGTCATGCACAACGATGTAGAATACGCCTATCGGCAAGATAGCGATTTTTTCTACTTAACCGGTTTCAATGAAGCTGCGGCGGTAGCAGTGCTCGCGCCACACCACGAAGAACACAAATTTGTGTTGTTTGTGCAGCCAAAAGACTTGGAAAAAGAAACTTGGCACGGTTATCGCGCCGGAGTAGAAGGCGCTAAGGAATTGTACGGCGCGGATGAAGCTTTCCCCATTGAGGAACTTGCGGAAAAATTGCCGAAATATTTAGAAAAAGCCGATCGCATATACTATCACTTCGGGCGCGATCGTACTTTCGACCAAACAGTCCTCAATCACTGGCAGCGCTTGATGGCAACCTACCCCAAACGCGGCACAGGCCCGACAGCAATCGAAGATTCCAACATCATTTTACACCCGATGCGGCTGGTGAAAAGCGAAACAGAATTAGCATTAATGCGAAAAGCGGCTAATATCTCAGTTGCAGCACACAACCGCGCCCAAGAATTCGCCAAACCGGGTAGATACGAATATGAAATTCAAGCTGAAATAGAACATACTTTTGGCTTAAATGGCTGCACTCCCGCTTACCCTTCAATTGTTGCATCCGGTTACAATGCCTGCGTCCTCCACTACATCGAAAACAACAGGCAAATGCAGGAAAACGATTTGTTGCTAATAGATGCCGGTTGTGCTTGCGGGTACTACAACGCCGATATTACTCGCACCTTTCCTGTTAGCGGCAAATTTACAGCCGAACAACAGATAATTTATGACTTAGTTTTGCAAGCACAATTGCAGGCAATTAGTCAAGTATATCCAGGAAATCCTTACAGCAAAATTCACGAAACAGCAGTGCGCGTTTTGGTGGAAGGTTTAATGGATTTAAAACTTTTGGTGGGGGACATTGAAGAGATCATTAAAGAAGAGAAATACAAGCCATTTTATATGCACCGCACCGGTCATTGGCTGGGACTGGACGTGCACGATGTCGGCGTTTATCAGTACGGCGAAAATCCGCAAGTTTTGCAGGCAGGACAGGTGCTGACGGTGGAACCGGGGATTTATATTTCTCCTTATATTAAACCCGTTGAAGGACAGCCGGAGATTCCTGAAAAATGGCGCGGTATTGGCGTGAGAATTGAAGATGATGTTTTGGTGACAGTTGATAGCCATGAAGTCTTGACGGCGGGAGTTCCTAAATGAAGGAAGAAGGAAGAAGTTAAGAAAAACTTTGGCTAATTAAGTTAGCAGCGAAGGCTTGAGCTTTGTTAGTATTGGCTTGAAAAAGCTCAAGTCGGCAACTGCAAAACCTAAAGCATTATGTGTATTGATTCTACAAAGGGCGATCGACCTCTGGAAACCTGCGAAGCATTAGTAGCAGAGCAAAAAGCAAAAATTCGACAACTTGAAGAGCATTTACAGCAGCAGAGAGAAATGTGCCAGAAATTAGAAGCACAACTCAAAGCAGTCGAGAATGCTGGCTTTTCGGGTTCCGTCAATGAATTTGATATCACCGAGAACGATCGCATTCAGTTAATCGCATCTCTGGAAAAAAGCCAGGAAATGTACCGAACTCTCATCAAACATTATCCGAATGGTTCGGTGTTTTTGTTTGATCGCGATTTGCGCTATACCCTGGTTGACGGTCAAGGTTTGGCAGTAGTTGGTTTGTCAAAAGAACTATTGGAAGGCAAAACATTGTGCGAAGTATCGCCACCTGAAGATTTGCAACTTTTTGAGACTACATATCGCGCTGCTTTGGCAGGCAAAGAGAATAATTTTGAATATAAATACGGCGGCCGCATTTATTCAACAACAATTGCTCCCGTCAAAAACGACCGGGACGAAATTTTTGCTGGAATGGTCGTTACTCAAGATATTACGGAAAAAAAACAGGCAGAAATAGCGCTGGAAGAAATTAAAAATCAGCTAGAAATTAAATATCAAAAGCGCACTGAAGACTTAAAAACAGCAAACAATCAATTGCAGGAAGAAATTCTCTCTCGCTGGCGCGCCCAAAAAGCTCTGCGGGAAAGCCAGGAACAGCTAGAATTTTTTTTCTCTCAATCTTTAGATGGTTTTTTCTTTATGATGCTGGACGAACCAGTGCACTGGGACGATACAGTAGACAAAGAAAAAGTCTTGGATTACGTATTTGCTCAAGGACGAGTAACGAAGGCAAACGATGCTTTGATAGCTCAATACGGAGGTAGTAGAGAAGAGTTTATTGGTAGGACGCTTTACTCTTTTTTATCGCACAACTTGACTGGCGGTAGAAAGATAATCAGGGAATTTTTTGATGCTGGCAGAATTCACGTCGAAAATGACAATCGCAAGTTGGATGGGACTTTAATTTGGGTGGAAGGCGACTATATTTGCATTTACGATTCTCAAAGCAGAATCGTGGGGTACTTTGGCGTGCAGCGCAATATTAGCGATCGCAAAAAAACCGAAGCAGCGCTGAAAGAAAGCGAAGAAAGGTTCCGACAGCTAGCCGAAAACATTGAAAGCGTGTTTTGGATGGTCAACGTTCAACCCCATGAAATTATTTATATCAGTCCGGCTTACGAAAAAATTTGGGGTAGAAGCTGCGCGGATTTGTATGCTTACGGGCACTTTTTTGCAGATTCCCTCCATCCAGAAGATCGCGAGCGGGTTATTGCTAATGTAACTAAACAAATTGAGTCTGAAGACGAGATAGAATATCGAATTGTCAGGCCGGACGGTCAAATCCGCTGGATTCGCGATCGGGCTTTTCCGATTAGAAATCCATCTGGTAAAGTTTACCGCATCGTGGGCATTGCAGTAGATATTACCGCACGCAAACAGTCAGAAAAAACCATCCGCGAAAGTGAAGAACGCTTCCGCCAGTTAGCAGAACATATCCAAGATTCCTTCTGGCTAATGTCTGCAGAATTCACCGATTTATTGTATCTGAGTCCAGCTTACGAGCAAATCTGGGGGCGGAGTCGCGAAGAATTGTATGCTGAGCCCTTAAAAATGATGGAGTGGGTGCATCAAGAAGATAAACATTTCTTGGAAGAGGCAATGGGGCGAGTGTTGCAGGGCGAGTCCACCAATATCGAATATCGGATTTTTCTGCCAGACGGCATAATTCGCTGGGTGTGCGATCGAGCTTTCCCCATTTACAACGAATCGGGCAAAATTTACCGCATCGCGGGTATTGCCGAAGATATCAGCGATCGTAAATTTACCGAGGCCCGCATCCAAGCAGCACTCCGCGAAAAAGAAGTATTGCTCAAAGAAATTCACCACCGAGTCAAAAATAATATGCAGGTAATCTCCAGCCTGCTGCAACTTCAAGCTCAATATATTGAAGACGAACCGACGCTAGCTTTATTTGAAGAGAGTCAGACACGTATCCATTCAATGGCTCTGATTCACGAGCAACTTTATCAATCTGAACATCTCGATCGCATCGACCTTCCCCCCTACGTCGAAAACTTGGTTGCTAATTTGTATCAATCTTTTGGGTGCGGCAACACTGCCATCAAATTCAATCTTAACCTTGACCCAATTTATTTAAACATAGAAACAGCAATTCCTTGCGGTTTAATTATTAACGAAGTAGTGTCTAATTCCTTAAAATATGCTTTTAGGCAAAGTTTAGCAGGTGAAATTAACATAGAATTTAATGAATTAAGTTCTCAGGAACTTCAATTAATTATTCAAGATAATGGTAGCGGATTCCCGGCGGGTTTCGACGTAAAAAATGCCGAAACATTAGGATTGCGATTAGTGATAATGTTGTCGGGCCAATTAGAGGCGAGTATTGCAATTGACAGTCAGTGTGGAACCTGCTACACTCTAATTTTTAAAGAGTTAAATTATCGGCGACGGATTTAAAGAAAAATGAACCCTATAAAAATTTTGGTGGTCGAAGACGAAGTTATTGTAGCGCAAGACATAGCAGGCAGATTAAAAAAACTGGGGTATGCAGTAACAGCTACAGTTTCTTCAGGAGAAGAAGCAATTCAAAAAGCTCTAGAAAACCCGCCAGATTTAGTGTTGATGGATATCGTGCTTAAAGGTGAGATAGACGGGGTAACAGCCGCAGAAAAAATCCGAACTAATAGGAATGTGCCGACAGTATTTTTAACAGCTTATGCCGACGATAAAACGCTGCAAAGAGCGAAACTTACAGACCCACTCGGTTATATTATCAAACCATTTCAACAAAATGATTTGCGGGTGGCGATCGAGATTGCCCTGCACAGACACGAAATCGAAACCAAGATGCGAGAATCTCTCAAAGCTGCGGAAGCAGTGAGAGAGTCGGTGGAAGAAAAATCGCACCGCCAAAACCAGTATATTTCAATGGCCGCTCACGAATTGCGGAATCCCCTCAACGCGATTTTAATTTCTGCGGAACTTCTCGATCTCGATCGAACTCGCAGCAGTGACGAATCCCAAGTTAGAACCCTGCGGCTGGTGCACTCAGCTACCCAGAAGATGAACCAGCTAATCGACGATATGCTGTTCATGGGCAGAGCAGAATCAGGCCAACTCAAATGCAATCCATTACCCATAAATTTAATTGAATTTTGTCAAGATTTGCTGGCTCAATTGCAGTTAGGAAATGAAGCCAAGCACAAACTAACATTAATCCCGTCAGATGTTACCAGCGCGATGTTAGATCAACAATTGCTGCACGGCATTATTTCTAACTTAATCGTCAATGCCATCAAATATTCCCCCAACGGCGGGCAAGTCACCTTGGAATTGGAATGCCGTCCAACAAGCGAAGGAGACAAAGAAGCTATTTTCTGCTTGTCTCCTCACTCTTTCTTTTCCAATTCATACTTTACCAATATTAACTCTCCCTTACTAATTATTCGCATCCGAGACGAAGGTATGGGCATCCCAGAAACCGAAGTAGGGAAAATATTTGAAATGTTTTACCGCTGCAAGAATACTGGAAAGATTAAAGGTAATGGTTTGGGATTAACAATTGTTAAAAAAGCTGTGGAATTGCAAGGAGGTGCGATCGCCTGCGAAAGCAAAATGGGCATCGGTACAACCTTCACAGTCGCGCTTCCTTACGTAGCACTTTCCTGTAAGACTCAACGAGAAACAACTTAAATGCCACTACAAACACTAATCAAAGTGTTGCAAAATCCACTCCACCGCCGTCGCTAAATTTGCTGCAATAAAATCCGGTTTAGTATGGTGCTGATACTCCCCACTCAACACGCTTTCTCCGTAACCAGTCTGCACCAAAATACCAGTACAGCCGGCATTGTGAGCCATATCAACATCAGTCGCTTTATCCCCCACCATAAAACTATTTCGCAAATCTAAATCCTGTTCCCAAGCGGCCGCTACCAACATCCCTGTATTGGGTTTTCGCCACGTTGTATATCGCGTGAATTCTGGGTTGGTTCCGCCTTCGGCTGCGCTTAAATAAGGACAGTAATAAAGAGCATCTAACTTTGCTCCTGCTTCATTTTCTAATAGCTGACCAAGGCGTTTGTGCAAAGCTTCTACGTGGCTCACTGGATAATAACCCCTCGCCGGGCCGGATTGATTGGAAACCAAACAGCAAAATATTTGTTGGTCATTTAAACGGCGTACAGCTTGGGCTACTCCGGGGATTAAATGCAAGTCTTCTACTTTGTGGATGTAGCCCGCTTCGATATTGAGAACGCCATCTCTGTCAAGAAATACTGCTCGTTTCATTGTTGTAATATATTTGATATAACTCGGCGATTGAAATCGCGTCTACACAAACAAAGTCCGCCTGCGCGGACTGAAGAGAAGAAATGCAAGTCTAGGTAAACTCGTCATTCTAAAAGAGATTGTTTTTCCAGCCATTCGCGGAAGCTGGCATGATACAAACTATAGCAAATTTCTCCTCCCATTTCTTGTTTATTTAAGAACTCGATCCAATTGTCTAACGCTTTTTCAACATCGTATTCATCCTGATCAATTATATTGGATATCGCACTTACAGATAAAGTTGCTGTTGATTGTACCAAAACATTCAGTACAGACAACTCGATCGCCGATAAGCCATCACCTCTCATCCGCAGCCAGTGGTTTTGATAATACGCTGCTAAACCCGATGGAAGTTCAGAGACAAGTGAGGACTCCCCCAGATTAGCATCAGGGTGTGAATTCTCGTTAATGGCAGGTAACATCTGACTCAGATACATGAAATTGTTTTCGCTGACAGTGGCGAGTTGTTGGCAGAATTCGGGTGGAGTTAAATCCGGTGCGGTTGATAGGTATTGCTGAATGTAGTTAAGGGCATCTTCGCGATTTTGGGCGGGATAATCTCTTAAATCGAGGGTTTGAGAGGGCGTTTCAATTAACAAACCGGATTTCTCTCTCAAAAACGGGCGGCGGGCGAGGATAAAATAAGTACGATCGCCCAAATATCTCGGCAGATAAAACAGATTTGAGCTCGGAGGCTGACTCGTGCGGGCGATCGTGTCTACAGAATCAATGACAATTATCAACTTTTGGCGATCGGCTAATTTATCGCTAATTTGCTGAAGCAACAAAGACAGAAACCAACTCCCATCATGGGATTCGAGATTTTGAATTTGAGATTTGAGCTTGAGGATTTCGGATGTTTCCCCATTGGTGGCAAGGTATTTGTCAATCAGTTGAGTGCAGACTGAAGCGAGAAAATCTTCAGCTCGATTTTTGCCTTCAACTGCAGCGTTGTAATAGATACTGCGAGGATGGGCGGTGGCATATTGAGCGAGGATGGAACTTTTGCCGCAGCCGGGAGTGCCGACTATTGTGAAATAACCGCGGCTGTGGGAGTTCAGAAAGTCGGAAATCGCACAACATACAAATTTGCGCCCGACAAAATTCTCGCTTTTTTCTCGCAGGAGTTGCTGAAATTCTTTTGGGTAAGAATCGGTAGAGATGGGAGTTGAGAGAGGTGAGGAATTCATGTTAGTGCCTCCACCCCTTCTAGGCGCAGGAAATATACGTGGCCGGATTCGTCGCCTGCGACAATTGTGACTCCATCGGGGGCGATCGCGCAAGATGCGATCGAACTTTTACCTGTGAAACTGGCAAGGACATTTCCACTTGACAAATCCCAGACTTTGATGGTTTTGTCATCTGAACCAGAAATTGCCAGCTTGCCATCAGCAGTGACGGCTACTGCATTTACTGAATTACTGTGAGCTAGAGTAAACTGTTGCTTTCCAGTGGTTAAATCCCAGACTTTAAGGGTGTTGTCCGATGCACCAGAAATTGCCAGCTTGCCATCAGCAGTGACGGCTACTGCATTTACTGAACTGCTGTGAGCTTCCAGAGTAAACTGTTGCTTTCCAGTGGTTAAATCCCAGACTTTAAGGGTTTTGTCCCACGAACCAGAAATTGCCCGCTTGCCATCAGCAGTCACAGCAACTGCATTTACTGAGTTGCTGTGACCTTCAAGAGTAAACTGTTCCTTTCCCGTGGTTAAATCCCAGACTTTGAGGGTTTTGTCATCTGAACCAGAAATTGCCCGCTTGCCATCGGGGGTGACAGCAACTGCATATACCGATTTGCTATGACCTTCAAGAGTAAACTGTTCCTTTCCAGTGGTTAAATCCCAGACTTTGAGGGTTTTTTCCCACGAACCAGAAATTGCCCGCTTGCCATCAGCAGTTACGGCTACCGAATTTACCAAGTAGCCGTAACCTTCGAGAGTAAACAGTTGCTTTCCAGTGGTTAAATCCCAGACTTTGAGGTTTTTTTCCCACGAACCAGAAATCGCCCGCTTGCCATCAGCAGTGACGGCTACCGAATTTACCAAGTAGCTGTGACCTTTGAGAGTAAACTGTTCGTTTCCAGTGGTTAAATCCCAGACTTTGAGGGTTTTGTCTAGTGAACCAGAAATTGCCCGCTTGCCATCAGCAGTTACGGCTACTGCATTTACTGAGTAGCTGTGACCTTCAAGAGTAAACTGTTCCTTTCTAGTTGTTAAATCCCAGACTTTGAGAGTGTTGTCAAATGAACCAGAAATCACCCGCTTGCCACCAGCAGTGACGGCTACTGTATATACTGAGTCGCTGTGACCTTCGAGAGTAAACAGTTCCTTTCGAGTTGTTAAATCCCAGACTTTTATGGTTGTGTCTCTTGAAACCGAAATCGCCTGTTTCCCATCCTCCGTAACGGCAACTGCATATACTGAGTAGCTGTGACCAGTGAGAGTAAACTCTTCCTTTCCAGTGGTTAAATCCCAGACTTTTATGGTTGTGTCTGTTGAACCAGAAATTGCCCGCTTGCCATCTTCCGTGACGGCAACTGCATTTACTGAGTAGCTGTGACCAGTGAGAGTAAATTCTTCCTTTCGAGTTGTTAAATCCCAGACTTTGAGGGTGTTGTCAATTGAACCAGAAATCGCCCGCTTGCCATCAGCAGTTACGGCTACTGCATTTACCGAGTCGCTGTGACCTGTGAGGGTGCGTAGCAATCCCCTGCGAGGGGGAGTTAAACAGGGTGTCAAAGGACGCAACCAAGGTGCAGCTTTCCACTGCTTTGCTACCTCCAGCATTGCCTGAATCTCTGGTATTTCAAAGTACAGTAAGCGCCCTAACAATTGTTCTGCCAGTTTGGTCTTATCTCCATCCAAAATATCGGCTGACATCCACATTACCGCTTGAATCATGTTCAGGGCTTTCGCTTTTTCTGGGTTGTACTCTGGGTGAGTTACTGCTTCTGAATCGTCAACTAAATTAAAATCATCAATAAGTGCCTGCACCCCAAACTCAGGATGCTGAATCTTTGCCATCAGAAAGTTAAAATCCGTCAGTTTTTGATAATACTTTTCTAAATTCCCTGACTTGACATAATTTGGCAGTAAGCTGCCCAGATAAGCACGTTGATAGAAAAGTGGTTTGGCCGCTAACTTGTCAGCAAATTCTCCCATCTCACGCCATCCCCTTTTCTAAATACTCAGTAATCCCTTCTAGTCGCAGGAAATATACGCGGCCGGATGCGTCGCCTGCGACAATTGTGACTCCATCGGGTGCAATAGCGCAACAGGCGATCGAACTTTCAGCCGTAAAACTGGCAATGACATTTCCAGTGGTTAAATCCCAGACTTTGAGGTTTTTTTCCCACGAACCAGAAATCGCCCGTTTACCATCAGCAGTCACGGCTACTGCTTTTACCAAATCGCTGTGACCAGTGAGAGTAAACTCTTCCTTTCGAGTTGTTAAATTCCAAATTTTAATAGTATGGTCATGTGAACAAGAAATTGCCCGCTTCCCATCATTAGTGACAGCTACTGCATTTACTGAGTAGCTGTGACCAGTGAGAGTAAACTCTTCCTTCCCAGTCATTAAATCCCATACTTTGATGGTGTTGTCATCTGAACCAGAAATCGCCCGCTTCCCATCATTAGTGACAGCTACTGTATATACTGAGTAGCTGTGACCAGTGAGAGTAAACTCTTCCTTTCCCGTGATTAAATTCCAGACTTTTACGATGTTGTCATCTGAACCAGAAATCGCCCTTTTGCCATCAGCAGTGACGGCAACTGCATTTACCCACTGGCTGTGACCTTTGAGAGTAAACTCTTCCTTTCCAGTTGTTAAATTCCATACTTTAAGAGAATGGTCTCTTGAACCAGAAATCGCTCGTTTACCATCAGCAGTCACGGCTACTGAATTTATCCAGTTGCTGTGACCAGTGAGTATCAACTCTTCTTTTCCAGTTGTTAAATTCCATACTTTAATGGTCTTGTCCCACGAACCCGAAATCGCCCTTTTCCCATCAGCAGTTACGGCTACTGCATTTACCCATTTGCTGTGACCAGTGAGAATAAATTGTTCCTTTCGAGTTATTAAATCCCAGACTTTGATGGTATTATCTCTTGAACCCGAAATCGCCCGTTTACCGTCGGGCGTAACGGCTACTGCATTAGGCGAGTCGCTGTAACCCGTGAGAATAAATTGTTCCTTTCCAACTGAATTTATCCAGTCGCTGTGACCAGTGAGAGTAAACTCTTCCTCTTTAGTTGTTAAATCCCAGACTTTTACGGTCTTGTCCCACGAACCAGAAATTATTCGCTTGCCATCAGCAGTGACGGCTACTGCATTTACCAAGTGACTGTGACCTGTGAGAGTAAACTCTTCCTTTCCAGTAATTAAATCCCACACTTTGATGGTTTTGTCATCTGAACCAGAAATCGCCCGCTTACCATCAGCAGTGACGGCTACTGCATTTACCCCCTCGGTATGACCTGTGAGAGTAAACTCTTCCTTTCGAGCTATTAAATTCCAAACTTTGATGGTTTTGTCGTCTGAACCAGAAATTACCCATTTGCCGTCGGCCGTAACAGCTATAGCATTTACCCATTGGCTATGACCTGTGAGAGTAAACTCTTCCTTTCCAGTTGTTAAATCCCAGATTTTTATAGTGTTGTCTCTTGAACTAGAAATTGCCTTTTTAGCATCAGCAGTGATGGCTACTGCAGTTACTGGTTTGCTATGACCTTTGAGAGTAAACTCTTCTTTTCCAGTTGTTAAATTCCATACTTTTATGGTCTTGTTCCACGAACCAGAAATCGCCCGCTTACCATCGGGGGCGACGGCTACTGTATTTACTTCGTAGCTGTGAGCTTTAAGAGTAAATTCTTCTTTTCCAGTTGTTAAATCCCAGACTTTGAGGGTGTCATCTCTTGAAGCAGAAATTGCCCGCTTGCCATCTTCCGTGACAGCTACTGAATATACTGAGTTGCTATGACCTGTAAGGGTGCGTAGTAGTCCTCTGCAAGGCGGAGTTAAACAGGGTGCCAAAGGACGCAACCAAGCTACTGTTTTCCACTGCTTTGCTACCTCCAGCATTGCCTGAATCTGACGAATTTTAAAGTAAAGTAACCGCCCTAACAATTGCCCTGCCAGCTTGGTATGATCTTCCTCCAAAATATCGGCTGACATCCACAGCGCCACTTGAATTAAGCTCAGAGTTTTCATTTTTTCTGAGTTGTACTCCGGGTGAGTTACTGCTTCTGAATCGTCAACCAAATTGAAGTCATCAATCAGTGTCTGCACCCCAAACTCAGGATGCTGGATTTTTGCCATCAGAAAGTTAAAATTAGTCAGTTTTTGATAATACTTTTCTAAATTGTCTGACTTGACATAATTTGGCAGTAAGCTGCCCAGATAAGCACGCTGATAGAAAAGTGGTTTGGCCGCTAACTTGTCAGCAAATTCTCCCATCTCAGACCATCCCCTCTTCTAAATACTCAGCAATCCGTTGATTTACTTCCCGAAAAATTCTCCGCTTTGAATCCATCTCCCGTTTGCCTTTCAGAAAGTCAAGGAAACTAGCATGATAGATGGTATAGCAGATTTCTCCGTCTAAATTCTGCTTTTTCAAATACTCAACCCACTCATCTTCTAAAACCTTTCCCACATCGCATTCATCCACCTTGGCAATTCCAGCAATCATCTCGCAGGGAATCGGCGTGCCAATTTCTAGTAAAATATACAAGACATTCTCCATCAATTGCCCTCGCTTAGCTTCCATCCCCATCTTTACCCAATGGCTTTGATAATACTCTAGCAACCCGTCTGGCAATTGCTTTAAACTCAAGTCATTGTAAACGCCTTTAGCAATTGCCGGCAAAACATACCGCAAATACATAAAATTGTTTTCGCTTTTGTTTGCCACTTGTTCGACAAAAGTTGTATCAGGAATGTTGCGACTTTTAATCCAGTTTCTCAGTCCATTATTATGGTCAGAATCGGTATTGATAACAAAGCGAATATATTCTTTGATATCATCCTGATTGAAATCAACATACTGGCTATCTCTTAAATCTAACTCTTCTTCTGGAACATCTACTAACAACCGCTTTTTATCGAGGCTATAGGGTCGCCTAGTCAGCAGAAAATATACGTTATTTGGCAGATTCTTCGGTAAATGTAAAAGATTTCCTCCCGGTTCTTGTTCAACTTCATCCAGTGCATCAATTGCAATTACCAAACGTTCGCCCGCCGTGAGTTTTCCCGCCACCTGTGCGAGTAAAGTTGGTAAATCGGCGTCTTCTGATTTTGGCAATTGATAGCGGTCAATTAATTGCCGGCGAATGCTCTTCAGAAACAATTCTGGTCTGTTGCGACGTTCGACGAGAATATTGAAATAGCAGGGAGATTGATGTTCAGAGACGTATTTGGCAACGATCGAGCTTTTGCCCATTCCCGCATCTCCGACGATCGTAAAATAACCGTGAGGGTTTGCGTTCATAAATTGCTGAAAAGTCTCAAAAACAAATTGGCGTCCGCAAAACCTCCGAATTTTTTCTTCTATTAACGATCTAAATTCTTCAGGGTAGGGGGCAACTACTGGGTCTGGTTTCGGATAATACTTCTGTTTTAATTTTCTAAACAATAAATCTAATTTTCCGGCACCTTTTTGGTCAATAAGTTGAGGAAAACTATCTCCAAGTTTCTTATAAATCTCTCCCAATCGCTGTTTTACAGTAGCTTCTGATATGCTTAATTTTACTGACAGCTCTACCTGATTGCGCGGTGCTTTTTCAGGAGAGAAGAGTGCTGCTAATAATGTTTCTGTTTGTTCCATCGATAATCCATGTGTCCCAGATTCGCCTCTAAGGAATTCTTGCCAATCCATCTAGGTTAACCCCTAATTTAACTTTATTACAACTTACGCATCGTGCACTTAAATCATCCTGAGCCTTGCCAATGAGCTCTTAGACGGCTGGGATGCTTGCCAGTCCTGAGCCTTGCGAAGGATAGGGACTCTGCATGACAGTAGTTTAATTATACCTTGAGTATACTTTGATTATACCGACCTCTAATAGACCTAACTTTATACCTCTGGTCAACTTCACTCAATTAAAGTGATGCGATGATTTGATCAGAAGCACAAAAGCAGTTTTTGAGAAACATTGGAGGTCACTAGAAATGAATCTTAACTTATTCGGCAACTCACACCCTGACGAAGATTCTAGCAAAATGGATGAAATCCCATCACTTGGGATAGGTATAAAAATTATTAGCCAAATTGCCGATGAGCTTAGTTATACCCACACTTCTGACCATCGAAACTGTCTGTTAATTGTAAAATATTTTCAGCCTGTACTACCTCACCCTAGCAGTCAAGCTGATTGTTTTAAACGAGCGACCGATACTTTAAACATTTTCAACTGGCTGAAAGAGCAAAAAACTAGCCAATCCGATCGAATTTCTAACCAGCCACTGCAAAAGATTACCCTTCAACTCAATAGTGATATTGCCACTGTCACTCAAGTTTTATGGTGGGTGGAACAGTTAGAGAATCTACCACTTCCCGAAGAAGTTTTGCAGCTTTGTAAACTGGCGACGGTGGAGGGGTTTATCAATGCTATTCACCACCACAAAAATATGCCATCAAACACTCCCATCGATCTTGCGATAGCAGTTTTTAACGAACGCATAGAAATTCAAATTTGGGATTGGGGAAAACCTCTTAATTTGCCAAAAAAAGTTGAAATAGAACAATCGCAAGCAAAATATACGTTCGGTGTGAAGGAGCTGGAATTTATGTTTTAGCAAAGATGACTATATCTGCCAATCATTCTTTAATTAGTTCTGCCTGACTAGGGCCCATAGGTTTTAATCTCCTGCCCTATCTGCCCCAAAATTTAGGGCAGGTCGTAAATTCAAACTCACCTTATCTGCCCTTGAGTCTCCCTTTTTGCTTCAGTAGGATATCTGTAGAAACAAAAAACATCAATATTTAGGAGAGAAAACCGTTATGAACTCTAACTTAGAAAATTCGCACCGTGACGAAAATTTTAGCGAAATCGATGAAATAGGCAAAATAGGTATAAAACTTATTGGCAAAATTGCCGATGAGCTAAGTTATACCCGCACGTCTGAGGGGCGAAACTGTCTGTTAATTGTAAAATATTTTCAGCCAGCTTTAGTATCACCCCAACCTAGCCCTGAAGCTAGTATTTTTAAGCGTGCGATCGACGTTTTACACAGCTTTAACTGGCTTCAAGAGCAACGAAATCCCCAATCCGATCCCAGCTATAACCAGCCACTTCACAAGATAAAGCTTCAAGTAAATAGCGAGCTCCAGGCGGTTACTCAAGTTTTATGCTGGGTCGAGCAGTTTTTTTTAGAGCTTCTACCCATTCCCGAAACAGTTTTGCAGCTTTGTAAGCTTGCTGCGATCGAGGGTTTTGCCCATGCGGTTCGCCACGCCCACACAAATCGGTCATTGGAAACTCCGAAAATAGAACTAGCGATCGCAGTATATAACAAACGCCTAGAGATCGAAATATGGGATTGGGGCAAGCCTTTTGACCTCAAGACCAAGCTGAAAGAAGAATTGCCCGAAAAAACTCTTTTTAGTTGGAACGACCTAGCCTTTACTCTTCACTAAAGCTGTTCTGAAATTGCTAAGTAAGTGGTTACAAATAAATATTAGATGGTCGGGCGGGGGTTACGGTTACAGGTTCGAGCCGTCTTCTGCCACTGCAATGGCAATTTGCCAATTTATCTAGGCGACAGAGGACACGGCAATGCCGTTTCCCTACCCCAAAATAATCGATCGCCCTTGATGAGAAATGCAACCATCGCCTGATGAATTGTAGGGACACGGCACTGCCGTTTCCTAGGAAATGGAGGACACGGCAGTGCCGTTTCCCTACCCCTCATCGATCGCCCTTGATGAGAAATGCAACGATCACCCGATTAATTGTAGGGACACGGCAGTGCCGTGTCCTGGCTTAGATATCCTAGTTTTTAGCCGCCCCAAACCTTTTTCAAAACATCTTGAGGAGAGATGTCTGCCATTTTGCCAGTAGGAGATTTAATGCCCAAAAATCGATCGCTCTTTGGCAACAACTTCGCCGGTTCAGTCGGGCCAAACAAAGCTATTGTATAAGTTTGAACCGCCACAGCTAAGTGCATCGGCGCACTGTCAGTACATATCATCAAATTAGCAGCAGCAATAGTGGCAGCCAACTTGCCGACATCATCCGGCGAGATAACTTTTACATTCGGACATGACTCGACTAACTTTGTCACGAAGTCTGCATCTTCGGGCCCTTTCACAACAACAACGGGCAAATTCGGCTGCCGCTGCTGACAATCTTCAATTATTTGCTTCCAGTTGTCTGTAGGGTAAATTTTGTCAATACCTTTAGACACAGCTAATTGACTCGAACCGCCGTGAATTAGAATGTAACCGCTTTCTTTGATTCCCAACCGCTGCTGTTCGGCTTCCGCCCACTGAATGTCCTGTTTAGGTACATTAATTGCCAGTGGCGGACAAGGATTTGTAATGTTAAATCCTTGCAGCAAATCGTGGTACATTGAAGCCGCGTACTGTTCAGTTTTCAGCGGTACCGCAGCAGTGAGAAATCGAGCACCGTTGGTTCCCGAATACCCAACTCTCTGCGGAATGCCGGTCAGCCACAGCAGCAGCCCTACAGTCCACCGCTGGCCGAGGGAAATAACTGCTTCGTATTCGCGATCGCGAATTACGCCCAGTAAATTGCCCCAATCTGCCATAGCGTTCCGGTCTTTGAAATTGTACGTCAAAACTTCTTTGACGGACTTGCAGACTCGGTAAGCGCCCTTTGCCCTCGGTTCCACGATGACATCAATTTGCGCCTCTGGATAAGACTGCTTGAGATCATCGAGGGTGGGGAAAAATAAAATTTGGTCGCCAATCCCGCCAGGGACAAGTGCTAGTATTCGCATCATAAACGATCGGGCTATTATCTATCGAGGTAGCTCTCAGCGATCGGTCTTCAGCTATCAGCTTATAGTAATTCTAGACTTTAAAAGCTACTGGCTGACAGCTAAACAACTGACCCAAAAGTACAGGACGCTCTTAATATATACCTAGTTGGGTGAAGAAGGGTTACTTAATGCACTTATTAATTCCTGCGGCGGGTTCGGGGCGACGGATGGGGAGTCAGCGGAACAAACTGCTGCTGACTTTGCTCTCTAAACCTTTGCTGAGTTGGACTTTGGCTGCGGCTGAAGCTTCGCAGCACATTAGCTGGATTGGCATCATGGGTCAGCCAGACGATTTTCCTGATTTTAAAGCAATTCTGAGCGATTTATCTTTGGTCAAGCCCGTGGAACTGATTCAAGGTGGCGCCACCAGGCAAGAGTCAGTTTACAACGGTTTGCAGGCTTTGCCCCCCAATGCCGATCGAGTGTTGATTCACGACGGCGCGAGGTGTTTGGCAACTGCTGAATTGTTCGATCGATCTGCCGAGGTTCTCTTGACCTGTCCGGGCTTGATTGTAGCCGTCCCGGTCAAGGATACGATTAAGGTCGTAGATGAGCGTCGGATCGTGCGAGACACCCCAGACAGAAGCAATTTGTGGGCGGCCCAGACTCCCCAAGGATTTGAAGTGAAACTGTTAAAGCAGTGTCACGAAGAAGGGCGACAAAAAGGTTGGGAAGTTACAGACGATGCGGCTTTGTTTGAAAAATGCGGTTTACCAGTCCGAATTGTGGAGGGGGAAGAGACGAATTTGAAAGTCACCACACCTGTAGATTTAGCACTAGCGGAATTTATTTTGCGGCAAAGATACGGTGAATAGTTTTAAATTGTGTAAGGAAAACTTGGTAATTATCAATGGGAATTGGTAAGCTAATTAAGTCACCTTAAAAAAGCAGAATCCTCAGATAGCCGACTTCTTGAAGAAGTCGGCTATCTAATAACCATCGCCTTTTAGATTTAATTAAATTAACCTACTTAGTAAGGGCTTGCTGTTGGTCTGACGATAATTTCGCTAACATCAACATCGTCAGGTTGTTCGATCGCAAATACAATCGATCGCGCGATGGCAGCAGCAGGAATAGCTATTCTGCGGAATTCTTGCATTCCCGATCTTGCAGTTTCATCAGTGATGCTCTCGGCTAACTCAGACTCGGTTACTCCAGGAGAAATCACCGTCACCCGAATGTCGCCCCCAACTTCTTGTCTCAAGCCTTCTGAGATAGCTCTAACGGCGAATTTAGTAGCACAGTAAACAGCAGCAGTAGGAGAAACCGCGTGTCCGCCGATTGAAGAAAGATTAATAATCTGACCAGACTTTTGGGCTTTCATCACAGGAAGTGCCGCCGCGATGCCGTACAAAACACCTTTGATATTGACATCAATCATGCGATCCCATTCCTCAACTTTGAGTTGTTCGAGTGCGGATAGGGGCATGATGCCAGCATTGTTAATCAGGACATCTACGCGATCGAACTTGCTTTGGGCAAATTGAACCAGATCCTCCATTTGACTGCGTTGCGTCACATCGAGAGCCTGGTATTCGACTGTTCCATCCTCCGCACGAATGTCCTTGGCGATCGCTTCTAGGCGATCGGTGCGACGTGCGCCTAAAACAACTTTTGCGCCCTTTTTAGCAAGCAACTTAGCACTGGCTTCACCGATTCCACTACTGGCTCCAGTGATAATGATGACTTTCCCATTTAAGTTAGACATTGAAATCTCCTATTTTTGTGATGTTACTGGGAATTTGATTTGGTTTTCTTGAAATAGCTCTTTGAGAGTTCCTGCTGCAATCAAGGCACGGGGATAACCTGATGTCACGGTGGTGATATAAATGTCTTCCATCAGTTCTTGCGGTGTAACTCCATAATTGAGAGCATATTGTGCATGAAGTTTGAACTGCGGCATCGTGCCCTGTGCGGCAAATCCCCCCAGAGAAATAAGCTGACGGGTTTTATTGTCGAGCACCTCACGCGCCCAGATATCGCCCAACGCATATTTGAGAGTCATGTCGGCAAGTTCTGGGAAATCCTTTTTAAGCTGTTCAAAATGCGGTGGTAGTCCTTTTCCACCCGTAAGACTATTCACAACTCTTTCGCCACGCTGTTGGCGTGTCAGCGTTTGTGAAGGTTGCGGAACTGTTTTTTGCGCTTCCATAGGTGAAGCAATAAAAATTGCTCCCGCTACGGTTAAAGTTAAAACTACCCCTACGGTTAAAGCTAAAAACTTTCCCTTCATGATTTCCCTTCTGTCGAGATTAGTTTGAATTACAGAAACTGACCGCCAGAGACTTCGATTCTCTGTGCATTCACCCATCTGTTGTCTTCGGATAGTAAAGCGGCGATCGCACCGCCGATATCATCAGGCAGACCAACGCGACCCAAGGCAGTTTGCGAAGCTATAAAGCTGTTAATCTCAGGATTGTCACGCACCGCACCGCCATTAAAATCCGTTTCAATTGCGCCTGGGGCTACCACATTCACAGCAATCTGTCTGTGTCCTAATTCCTTAGCCATGTATCGGGTCAAAACTTCGATCGCTCCTTTCATGCTTGCATAAGCTGCATACCCAGGTAGAGCAAAACGGGCAAGCCCAGACGAAATATTGACTATCCGTCCTCCATCATTGATCAAAGGCAGAAGTTTTTGCGTGAGGAAGAAAACGCCTTTTACATGAATATTCATCAAGCGATCGAAATCATCTTCGGTGGTATCAGCAAAAGACGCATGAAACCCAGTACCAGCATTATTCACGAGGAAATCAAAATGCTCTCTCTGCCATTTATCTTGAAGTGACTGCTTGACTTGTTCCACAAAACCGTCAAAGGTTTTCGTGTTTGAAGTATCCAGTTGCAGTGCAACCGCTTGAGCTCCGATATCGGCGATCGCAGATACGACATTTTTGGCATCCTCATCGCTGTTGTGATATGTCACGATGACATCGACTCCCTTTCTGGCAAGGGTCAAAGCGGTATTTTTGCCAAGTCCTCGGCTCGCCCCTGTTACCAATGCGATTTTTGTCTGGTTGTTCGTCATTGCCTTATCCTTTTACTGGTGCATTCAGATGTGTTCATCGTATGAGTAAAAGCAAGGCTTTTGAATACACAGACCTCGCAATTTATTGCCTAATCCTCCAAAGCCATATTTTCTGAATGGCTCAAGATGCTCTATGATCAGCAAAAGGAAATGGTTAAATCAATCAAAAAACTAGCAGGGCAATTGAAATGCTCAACCAAGTAATAAACCAAGATGCGTTAGCGAAGCCCTCGAAGAGGATCGCTAATCAATGTAAAGAATTGGCGGCATTAGTAAGTCGGCACACTGAAGGCAAGGGGAACGGTTTGCATAAAACAGCTATAGATAAGCTGGAATTGACGCGAGAATCTTCAGTTTCCGCAGCACTACATTGTGTTTATGAACCTCTTCTCGCCATCATCGTTCAGGGTCAAAAAGAAGCGTTGCTGGGTGAGGAAACCTATCGTTATGGCGAGGCTCAATATCTTGTGATCTCAGTTGATTTACCTATTAACGGATTTGTTGTAGAGGCTACCCCAGACAAGCCGTATTTAGGATTCAAGCTGAATCTAGATCCACGCCAACTCTGTGACATTATTACTGCCCAAACCAACCCAAGTGCAAATAAGAAAGAAAACTCTGTTAGAGGTTTGTTCGTCAGCACCGCCGATGCACCGTTGCTCGATTGCGCCCTCAGACTGACCAGACTTTTGGATACACCGCAGGATATCCCTATCCTGGCACCGATGATTATCCGCGAAATCTATTATCGTCTTTTAATAGGCGAACAAAGCGAAGCTGTCCGCCAAATCGCAACATCTGGCAGCAATATGCAGCGCATCGCTGAGGTGCTCAAACTGATTAAAACTGATTTTGTAAAACCGATGCGTGTTGAGGATTTGGCAGGACAAGCCAATATGTCTCCTTCATCTTTCCATTACCATTTCAAGGAAGTGACATCGATGAGTCCACTTCAATATCAAAAGCAATTAAGACTATTAGAAGCACGTCGCCTGATGCTTGCCGAAAACTCCGATGCGGCAAATGCTGCCTATCAGGTGGGTTATGAAAGCCCCTCACAGTTCAGCCGCGAATATTCTCGGATGTTCGGTGCGCCGCCGATCCGGGATATTGAGCGTTTGCGTACTGCTTGAGCGTAACTGTTTCGACTATATTGGTTTTGTTTCCTTAACACAAATGAAGGATAAAAGCAATGGAATATTGCGGTAAATGGCGGATCGCGGAGATGGAATTGTGGGATAGTGATTACTTGGACATGGAAGTTGAAGCGTATATCGAGATCGATCAAACAGGTTCAGGAGAATTTCAATTCGGTTTAGTATCAGGTCAAATTGACGGCGAAGTCGTAAAAGATGGAAAGGATCAGCGATTTGAGTTTACCTGGGACGGTAATGATGAATGCGATCCTGCATCCGGTAGCGGTTGGCTCAAATTAAAGGATAAAAACTCGGTAGATGGTCGAGTCAAATTCCACCAAGGCGACAGTTCTAGTCTTGTGGCTAAGCGCATGAAGTAGGCAATCAGCGATCGCACTATTTTATGCGATTTTTTTAAACCGCAGATGAACGCAGATGAACGCAGATACAATCTCATCCGCGTTCATCTGTATTCATCTGTTGATATCTGCGGTAACACAATCCCAATCTAACCAATAACCAATAACAACTGGCTGAGGTTTCTCATGAAGGATTAATCGGAAACTCGCCCTCACTATCAACCTCTGGGGCACTTTTAACTAAATCCAAGAACGCAAACACGGCCGGAATCAACAACCCATCCCTCAAAACAGACACCCCAATTACCCTTTCAAAATCCGCAGGCAAACTGCAAACTTTCACCGAAGCAGGTATCGGTTCCGCAGCCAAACGCGGAAGAATTGCTGTACCCAAACCTTGCATCACCATACTGACAATAGTTGAATCTTCGCTGAGTTCGTAAGCGATATTTAAGGGAAATCCCGAAGTTGTCAAATATTTTCGCAGCGGTATCGAACAAGGATTTTCCGCCGGCTGCAAAATCAACGGATAAGCTGCTAATTCTTCCCAGGTAATCTTATCACTTGAAAATTTGGCAGTTGGCGGCAGCAACACAACATATTTATCCCGCAAAATTTCTCTAGTTTCAAATTCATCGGAAATGGGAAGAGAGACAAAGCCGATGTCTGCTTTGCCCGATCGCAAAGCTTCTTCCACAGCTTGGGTATAATAAACTTCGGTAATGGTGACGGCAATTTTGGGAAAGCAACTGCGAAATTTAGCAATAATACCCGGTAGGATATGAGTTGCAACGCTCCGAAAAGTAACTATCCGTACCTGGCCTCCCTGCAAACCTTTTTCTAAATCCGCTTCTTTGACCATCATTTCTAAGGCGCAGGCTATTTGACGCCCGTGACTCACTACCCTTTCCCCCACTGGCGTCAGTTGAGCACCGTGTCGCCCCCGGTGGAACAATTGCACTCCCAATTCTGTTTCTAAAGAGGCGATGGCGTGGCTGACGGCGGATTGGGACAGTTCCAATTGCAAAGCCGCCTCGCTAAAGTTTTCACAGTCTGCTACAGCTATCAAAGCTTGAATCTGAGAGAGTTTCATCCGCCGCGTATTGATTTCGTTCATAGCGTTTGTGCCAGTAGTACCCAAATTGTCACAAGGGCTTCGATATATCGATTTTATTCATACAACCTATGCAAGCAATGCTTTGATTGTCAATTGCCGCAGAGTTAAGGTTAATTTATCAGGTAACAGATAGACTTTTACAGGACTTGCACGACAACAATATTAGGCTGTAATTGCAATGAAATTATTGCAGTTAAAGGCTATTTTGAGTAATTTTATGGGTGCAATTTTTGTAATAATTATCACTTTAAGGTGTTGGCTATGTCTACTTACAAAAGTCTGATAGACCCCCGAATAAAGAGCTCTTTTTCGACTGCCCATAGAGCTCAAATATCCGAAAAACAAAAAGGGCAATCTCTATTTTCAGCTATAAATCAAGTTGGTCAGTTTTTGCTCTACCTCATTTCTAGTGAGGACGAACTGAGGATTTGGCAGACGTGCGATCGCTATGGTAACACTTGGTGGCACGGTTGCAATCGGGCAACTGGTCGTTCTACCTGCGTTGCCACGGAGGATGAAATGCGCGCTTGGATAGATCGGCGTTATTGCCAATAGTAGTGTGTGGGTTGAGTGGAAATGCAGTGAAATACAGTCCTCCATTAGCAATTACCCATTAGCAATTACCAATTACCAATTACCAAGTAGGAGATGCTATGCTTCAACTATCTTCCAAATGTGCAGCGCCCGATCGCATTATTCTGATGGAAAACGAGGTATACAGATTGCCTCAAACTCATCGAGAAATTCAAGTTTTGTCAGGAATTGCTTGGATCACACTTGACCAACAGGACATCATCTTGCAAAGCTCTGAAAAAGCATCGCTTCCACCTAGCAAAAACTTTGCTATCATATCCGCTCTCAACAATATGCCACTGATTCTGGCAGTCTGGCAAGACAAAAACCAAGCCATGCGATGTTAGATTTGAGATTTGAGATTTGGGATTGAAGAATTGGGAATGACTGATTGTGTATGGGTTTGAAGCGCGGGCATACAGTTGCATTCTTTTTTGAAATTGGTATAGGAACCTAGCGGCTGAAAAAAAAATCGGCAGGAACACCCCAAAGAGCTCTATCTTAATAGGTATAACTTGGCTCTTGGAGGACTCGATCGGTGAACAGCCGCTCTTACCACTTTAGCTATATCGCAGCTATAAGTCTTGTCTTATCACCCGCACTCAGCTTGCTGGCAATTTCAGACGCTGGGGCTTATGCCCCAAGTATAAATGCGAAGCGGGCCAACGCTCGCGATAGCGCCCAGGCAACGGACCCCAAAACGCAAGCAGACGAACTTTTTGAAACAGGAGTAAAACAGCACCGCGAGGGTTTGTTTCGAGAAGCAATCGAGACTTTTGAGCAAGTTTTGGCAATCCGCAAGCAACTCGGCGACCAAGCCGGAATCGGAGAAACCCTCAATAATATGGGGGAAGTTTATGGCGAAATGGGTTTGAGGCCCAAAGCTTTGGAAGTTCTGCAGCAAGCTTTAGTCATTCACCGAGAAATCAGCGGAGGGCGTCGTATCGCGCGTACTCTCAATCTCATCGGTTTCGTTAACCGGATTGGGGACAATTTTTCCGAAGCGATGAAACTGCACCAAGAAGCTTTGGAACTTGCCAAAACTACTGACGACAAAATTGAAATTGGAGAATCCCTCCACAACATCGCGGCCGTGTACGCAGAACAGGCAGATTACGCCAAGGCGATCGAATTTTACCAGCAAGCGCGGACGATTCGCACGACCTCCGGCGATCGGCGCGATTTAGGCCGTACCCTCAATAACATGGGTGGCGTCTACTACAACATCGGCGACTTTAATAGAGCGATGGAATTTTATCACCAAGCTTTAGCAATTCGCCGGGAAATCGGAGACAGGGCTGGCGTCGGCCGCCTCCTCAACAACATGGCACTTACCTCTCGCAAACTCGGCAAAGATACTCAAGCGCTGATCTATTTTCAGCAAGCAATACCGATGTTAGAAGCAATTGGTGACAAGACAAGTATCGGACGCTTGCTCAACAATATGGGCGCAATTCATGAAAGTCTCGGTCAATATCCTCAAGCTTTAGAATCCTACGAGGGAGCTTTAAAAATTGCCCGCGAGGGCGGTGATAAAGCCGGAGAAACTAAAGCGATGGAGGGCATTAAGCGATTGTCTTCCGGTCAGCTTGTACCGCAATAATGACAGTTAAGCGGTTCGGGGTATCGGATGAAGATTAGACTTGCATTGCATAAGTCTTCGTCGATAGAGCAACCGCCGATTTAAAGCAGAGAAACACAGATAAACGCAGATAATTGAAGCAAGTGAAAGCAATTGAATGCAATCTTGTCTATTGGAAGCGATCGACTTTGCCGACGATTTGGCAATCATCTGCCAGTCGTTGTGTAATTTGTTGCCAAAAATATATAACTAAAAAAGAGGAAAAAGGCTTCAGGGGCGCTATAATTTGATTAATATCGGGCGCGAAAGATAGAAAGAGTTTCTGTACTAATTCGTCTGCCAGAGGGGCAAAAAATCATTAATCTAAGCTATGGATATCCGTACAGAAAATCCAGAAGATGTAGAAGCTGTTCGCAACATTAATATTGAGGCATTCGGGCGAGAAAATGAGGCTAACTTAGTCGATCGATTGCGGGGAATTGCATCTACATTTTCCTTTGTTGCGGTACAATCCGATCGCGTTGTCGGACACATGTTCTTCAGTCCGGTTGTCGTCGAAGGAAAATGTTCTAGCAATTTGTCTATTCTGGGGTTGGCACCAGTCGCAGTTCTTCCCGACTATCAGCGGCAAGGTATAGGAACGCTGCTGATTCGGGAAGGTTTAAAAGAGTGCGGCCGATCGGGATTTCAGGCAGTGGTTGTGCTCGGTCATCCAGATTTCTATTCGCGTTTTGGATTCATTCCTGCTAGTAGAAAGAGCTTAAAATGTGAATACGATGTGCCCGATGAGGCTTTTATGGTATTGGAGTTAGAAAGTGGAGCTTTGCAGGATTGCAGCGGCACGGTGAAGTACCGATCGGAGTTTAGTCTATGCGAGTGACGAAGCGACAGTTTTTCTGATGATGTATCGTACCACGAACATTACACAATTGATATTGAGGAGCCAGAGTGGAAAGCTGTTGTGCTGTACTTGTCTTTGTGAAGGATAAAACTTGCACAACTATTGCCCAGAAAAGTTATTTAAACGCCCCCTTTTCCTTTCTCCCCTTTTGCACCTTGCAAAGCAAAGATCGGAGTTGGAGCAGATTTCCCCTTCAGAACAACAGATCCCAAAGCCTCGCAAATAAAGTTTAGCTCGATCGACTCATACACCCTTTCAGCAATCAAAATTTGGTTTTCCCCCGCCTTGCTCATCAACCGAGCCGCCGTATTCACCGTATCGCCGAGGATATTAAACTCCCTGCGCCCTCGCGGTTCCCCAACCTCAGCAGCAAACACCGGCCCCCGGGACAGCCCAATTTGACAGCTTACTTTTACTTCTTCACCCGCGATAATTACCAGAGGCAAGCCTGCAATGATATCTCGGATCGCAATCGCCGCACTAGCCGCGCGGCTGGCGTCATCCGTGTGAGCGTCGGGCACGCCAAAATAAATCAGCATATCCGAACCGTCTAAGTGCGCCGTTACTTTTTGCAACACGCCCCCTTTAGCTGAGACTACAGCATCGATCGACGCAAACACCCGAGAATAACTCACTACCAGATTGACTTCTTCCTCCGGGGAAGCTTTCTCCACAGACTCCGGTAAACCAATCAAGTTGACAAACATCACTGTCGGTTCAGGAAAATCCGGCGGGATTTTCCGCCGGTCTGCATTTTCAACCAGCAGTCTTAGGATAGTGTTGGGAATATAACTAGCAAGGGGTTCAAGGCGATTCACAGCTTCCCCGATTTCTTTTACCAAGCCCGCAACGCTGCGATCGAGCAATACCGAACTCGGCATCCGCCGCCGAGTCAAAGTGATATCATACTCTCCGAGTCGATCATCCGTAAAATCGTCCGCCACCAAAAAATAACCCTGTTTCGCGGGTTCAAAACGAAATTGATCTCCCAGAGACTCTCTAGCAGTTTCAGTCACACACACCCGCCCCACAGTTCCAGAACCCTCAGCTTGCTTGGCTTGCTGGACTGAATGCCCCAGCAGTACGTGGGCCATCCGCAGCGGGGTACCAATGTCAGCACTAATATAGCGACCGCAGTGGATGCCCACGCGCATCCTCAAAGACAAAACACCCCGCGCCGTTTCAATATTGGCAAATTCAGCCATCGCCCGCTGCATCCGCAAACCCGCCCGCACCGCCCTGGCTGTATCCTCTTGGTAAACTCCTGATAGAAACTGCACCAGCATGGCATCTCCGGTAAACTCCAGCAAATCCCCGCCCGATTTGCTGACAATTTCAATCATCGAGGCAAAATAGTCGTTAATCACGCCCAGCAGACTTTCAGCTCCCTTGCGCCCCTGGCTCGCATTCGCTTCTAACAGCGAGGTAAACCCTGCCAAATCCGTGAACAGCAAGGTGCCTGTTTGCCACTGGTAGCGCACCTCGCCCGGGTTAGGCGGAGATTCGGACACGGGTCGGGGCACGTAGTCGTGGAGGATGTAGCGCAGAGTTCGCAGGTGATCGAAAACCCCCATTAGCGTTGCGGGGGACGGATCTACCCACGCAGCAGCGTACAGTTGAGCGGAAAGGAGCGATCGCAGCCGCAGTTCAAGCGCAGCTAAGGGAGGATTGTAGGTTAATCTATTAATAATTTCCACCTAGTCTATTCTTAAAAAATAAGGTAAGTTCGATCGCTCTAGAGGCCACACCAATAGCTCGACTTAATACCATTATGATAAGTTTCCAGTGAACCCATACCAACCAAACTCAGAACCCACGATAGAAACTTCCGAAAGTCACAGTTTGCTAGCTCCCGATTTGATCCGAGCTGCTCGATCCGCCTATGGTATGTATCTAAAAGTGCATTCCGAGCAGATGCAGCGTCCGGCCGGTGTAGTTGTCAGTCAAGGAAGCGATCGAGGTCAGGTAATTTTTGCTTCACAGCCCGTTTTGTTGCCCGGTGAACGTTTTGTTACTTTTGACGAAATTGAATCTCAAATGTATTAATTGGTAATTGGTCATTAATCCTTGATAACTAATATTATGCCCGCTCCTACGATCGCAATAAAATAGGTTTCTAGTGCATACCTAAGTTTTCAGGATTTTATGAAAACTTGCATTCTTGACTATTAACACCTTTTATGATGGGTAACTGACCGGACACGCTCTAAAAAACTAACAACTAACAAGTGACACATAACCACAGTCAACAATGAAAAGTCAACAGACAAATTAATGGAAATTATCTTTAATTGCCTTGTCACGGCGATCGTCTTTATTCTCGGATCGGCTATTGGCAGTTTTCTAAATGTGGTAGTCTATCGGTTGCCTGCGGGTTTGTCAGTGATACACCCTCCTTCTCGCTGTCCCAAATGTTTAAATCAGCTCAGAACTTACGAAAATATACCCGTTTTCGGTTGGCTGTGGCTGCGGGGACGCTGCAATCACTGCCGCAGTCGGATTTCGGCCCGCTATCCGCTGGTGGAATCAGCTACGGGTTTGCTGTTTTTGCTCATCTTCTGGCGGTTTGGCGTAACAGTCCAAACTCTTGGTTTTTGGGCTTTGTTTAGCTGGCTGTTGGCTTTGTCTTTGATTGATTGCGATACAATGACTTTGCCTAATTCTTTAACTCGATCGGGTTTGGTACTCGGATTGGTTTTCCAGGTGGCAAAAGGTTGGTGGCCGACTTTTAGTTTGATCGACTCGATACAGTATCTGGTACTCGATGGGATCGCGGGAGCAGTTGTCGGGTTGTGGCTGTTTGACGCGATCGGACTCGCCGGGACGATCGGCCTGGGCCAGAATGCTATGGGCGCCGGAGATACCAAATTGGCCGCCTTGATGGGAGCTTGGCTGGGCTGGAAATACTTGCTGCTAGCGGGATTCATCGCCTGTTTAGCGGGGGCTTTTGCCGGTGGCGGGGCGATCGCCCTCGGCTTGCTCGATCGGCGTCAACCGATGCCTTTCGGCCCCTTTCTGGCTCTCGGTGCAGCAATTACTGCTCTGTGGGGCGAAGCGATCTTATCTACTTACTTGCAGTTGTTTTTCCCGAATTTTAGTTTCTGAGCGACAGGTAGTCAGGCGCGATCTAACATAATATTGTCTCAAAAATTGGTAAAATTGTTCCGTGTCTTGGATTACACTTACAACTACTAGCTTTCGTTGGGAAGCGGAATTAATGCAGCAGCTCCTGGCTGCTCATCAAATCCCGGCCCGGATTGTAGACTTGGGCATAGCATCTTATTTGGGGGCTGGAAGTGCTACAGCCTTGCAAGTTCTTCCAGAACACCAGCGAACAGCATCGCTCCTCATCAGTCCAGTTGAAGATGAGCCAGAATCTGGTGATTAGTCATTAGTCATTAGTCATTAGTCACTGAACAACTAGCAATTGACAACTAGCAACTAACAACTAACAATTACTAATTACCAATTACCAATTCCCAATTACCAATTACCAATTACCAATTACCAAGTTTTAATGTCTCTATTTGATTGGTTTGCAAATCGACGAAAATCAGTACCGAACTCCCAAGAACGGCCGGAACGAGAAATTGCGGACGGACTTTGGAATAAATGCGAAGCTTGCGGTGCCCTGAGTTATACCAAAGACCTGCGAGCAAATCAAATGGTTTGCTTGGAATGCGGGCATCATATCAGAGTTTACAGTGACGATCGCATCGAGCAGTTGATCGATCCCAATACCTGGGTGCCCCTTAACGAAGGACTGCACGCCACAGATCCCCTGAAATTTCGCGATCGCAAAAAATATAGCGATCGACTTCGAGAATTTCAAGAAAAAACAGGCCACCTAGACGCCGTAGAAACAGGCACCGGCAAACTAGAAAATTTGCCCGTGGCCCTCGGAGTCATGGAATTTCAGTTCATCGGCGGCAGCATGGGCTCAGTAGTCGGAGAAAAGCTGACTCGCCTCATCGAACACGCCACGCGGGAACGCTTGTCCGTAATCATTGTCTGCGCTTCCGGTGGTGCAAGAATGCAAGAAGGAATGCTCAGCTTGATGCAAATGGCTAAAATCTCCGGGGCTCTAGAACGCCACCGGGAAGCGAGACTGCTTTACATCCCGATTCTGACCCACCCGACCACCGGCGGCGTCACCGCCAGTTTTGCCATGCTGGGAGACATTATAATTGCAGAGCCAAAAGCTACTGTGGCGTTTACGGGCGGCCGGGTAATCGAGCAAACTCTGCGGGAAAAGTTGCCGGAAAATTATCAAACTTCCGAATACTCCTTCGCCCACGGTTTTGTAGACTTGATTGTACCCCGGACTCAATTAAAGAAAACTCTGGGTCAGCTCATCAGCCTCCACCAGCCACAGCCTTTCTTGGCCGACTCGGAATTTCCCGCCCTCAATGGCAGCGACAACCACGCTTTGCCCCCGCAAACTCACGCTTTCAAACTTTCTCCCTAAGCTGTCGCGCCGGATGATTGTCTATTGGTGAGTGCGGGACACTGAGGGAAATTGCTGAGGAATTGCTCAAAACCAGGCTTCTACCAAAAATATTTAGTTTGGTAACGAGACGTTCACGCAGAGACCGGGTTTTGAACCTCGCGCCCGCATTTCCTATTGGTAATAACGACCCAGCAGTGGGATGATATTGATCGGAAGTTGATTGGCCCTGAAGTTTGGCTGGGCAAAAATGCCTAGTCGCAGTTAGCGGTTAGTTAGCTTGCGATAGATCGAACAACATCTCAGAACAAACTAACAGAACAAGCTAACAGCGCTTTCTAAAATTGTCCGGCTTTCAGTTAATAGCCGTCAACTCAATTTTGACCTGTCAGCGACCTAAAAATTATGGGTTTTGCAGACCTGTCCATCGCAGAAATAGCAGAGGACTTCAACGTCCCTGTTGAAGACGTGATCCGCTTGTGCGATGAGTTGGAAATTGCCTACAAGCACCCTCAAACCCGTTTGGCTTTGGAGGATGTTAAGGCAATTATGTCCACTCTCGAAAAAAGGCGCGACTCAAAACTTATTGCAGATTAGCTCGCAAAATTCCTCTACCTTTAAAGGTATAGCTGCACAAACTTTCGCCAGTTGTTGCAGAATCAGGGAATTTTGAACACACATCTGTTTGCCAGGTATGATCTCTTAGCGTTCAATAATTTGCCGGATTTTTTTAAGGAGAACCATGCTTAAAAGATATTTCATTGCTCTGACCGCTGTATTCTTGAGCTTTCAGTTATTTGTCAGCAGTGCGATGGCTGTCGAACTGAGTCCTGAACTTCGCACTGTGACTTTGAATGACAAGGGTGCTCCAGTAGTGCTGAGCCTCAAACAAGTTCAGCAAGGCAAACGCCTGTTTAATTCGGCTTGCGCTCAATGTCACGCTGCGGGCATGACAAAAACTGACCCGAACGTGAATTTGAGCCCGGAAACTCTGGCTTTGGCCAACCCGCCCCGGAATAATATTGAGTCGCTGGTGGACTTTATGAAAAATCCCACCACTTATGACGGGTTTGAGGAAATTTCGGAACTGCATCCGAGCATGAAGAGCGCGGATATTTTCGCTGAGATGAGAAATCTCTCGGATGACGATTTGTACGCGATTGCCGGTCACATTCTGTTGCAGCCGAAAATTGTCTCCAAGCAGTGGGCTGGTGGCAAAGGCGCTCGCTAATCGATTTTAGATTTTAGATTTTAGATTTTGGATGTTGGATTGGGAGAGGGGTGAAGTTCGGCAAGAATTGCTGGCTGGTCGTTTTTCGCTCTAACATCTGAAATCTAAAATTTACCTCCGGCTCATTGATTATCGCAAAAGGTTGTAGTCCCTCATGCTGCGTCGTGGTGCTTTTGTCTGCTTTCTGTTGGGGATGTTAATTATTTTGCCGCTCGTGCTGTCGGCTCCTCAACCTGTTTTGGCTGCTGCCGATTCTTACGTGAATAGGTATTTACAAGCCAGCGAACCTGTGGCTCTGGAGTTGGACTCTGAGGGACATACTCGCTTGTTTTCGGCTCAGGATTTGTCTGCGGGTAAGGTATTGTTCGAGCAAAATTGCCTCAATTGTCACGTCGGAGGAGCTAATTTGCCCGATCCGACGATATCTCTGTCTTTGGCTGACCTCAAAGGGGCAACGCCTCCCCGCAACAACATCAATAGTCTGGTGGCGTATCTGAGAGAACCGATGACTTATGACGGTACTGAGGAGACTTTTTGGTGCCGCCAAGTGCCGGAAAGCTGGATGCCACAGGCTGAGATTGAAAATTTAGCGGCTTTTGTGATCCGGGCTGCTCAGAAAGCTCCGGGCTGGGGCGTGGAGAATTTTGAGAGTTGAACTGCCACTGCCAAAAAGTGGTAAATTACTCGGAAGAAGGCGATACGACTGCGCGATCGCGCCTGTTTTAACAGGTAAAATATCTAAAGAATCACCCTTTGCGTGTCCATTAGAGGAGAACTGCGTTGAAAAGACTCTTATCGATCGCCCTGTTAGCGATCGCAATTTTTACCGTCGGCTTTGGCCGCCCTGCTTTGGCAGGAGATGCCGCTAACGGAGCTAAAATCTTTAGCTCGAACTGTGCTGCTTGTCACATCGGTGGCGGCAACGTGGTTATGGCAATGAAAACCTTGAAAAAGGAAGCTCTTGAGAAGTACGGTATGAATTCTCTCGAAGCTATTACCACTCAGGTAACTAAGGGCAAAAATGCTATGCCTGCTTTCGGCGCCAAGTTGAAGCCCGAACAAATTGAGGATGTAGCAACCTACGTGCTCTCCCAATCTGAGAAAGACTGGAAAGGCTAAACTGCCTCTTGGAAGTCGGGCAGCCTGGGGGGGTTTGATTTAATTTAAAACTTGTCCTCCCGATCGCACCCTCTCTCACCCTTTGGCGAATAAATATCAGTTTGCAGCGATCTTAACCTATTTGGGAAAGCGCGCCAGAAATCCGATTTTTATTAGCTCAAGGGCGAGGGAGGGTAATTTTATTTTAGATTTTAGATTGAAGATTGAAGATTTTAGATTGAAGATTTTAGATTGAAGATTGCTAAATGCTGATTTAGTAGAAATTGTCAAGCATTTTATATTAAGATTTATTGTGGCTGCGCTTCCTAAATTAAAAGTGTGTGCTAGGATATAACCCCTTATTAGCAAAGCTTTGAAATCGAGATTAAAGTCGATATGCAAAGTGGAATCTACACCTGCCATGAACGTAAAAACATCAGCAAAAGTTAAAACTCAAGTTAAAACTCTCGGAGACGCTGCATCTGGGGCGATTGAGAAATATTTCCGCAAAAGTGTAGCGCACGAGGCTGAAGTTATCAAAGACAAAGACGCGGAAGAACTTCATCAAATGCGCGTGGGATTGAGACGTTTGCGATCGGCTGTGACTGGTTTTGCTCCGGTTTTAGATTGGCCAAAAGAGGCTTCTGAACGTAAAATTGGTAAGGTGGGGCGGATTCTGGGAACTCTCAGGGATTTGGATGTGATGCTCGAAAGTCTCCAAAACCGCTATTACCAGAATTTGCCGACTGACGAACAGGAAGTTTTAGATAAAGCTTTGTTGAATTTGCTCAAACAGCGACACCGCGCTTTGAAAGGGGTGCGGGCGATTTTAGAGCACAAAAGCTACGAATCGCTGAAGCAGTCGATCGAGAATTGGTTGGAAGAACCGCAGTTTCAGGCGATCGAACATTTGCCAATTGCTGAGGTTTTGCCAGATTTACTGTTACCTCAAGTCAGTGAGTTTTTCCTGCATCCGGCTTGGCTGTTGGGCACAGAATATGAGGATGGCAAAGTTAAAGTTGTTGATGATTTAAATGCTGAGGCTGTCGAAGAGAAGTTAGCAGCAGAGGGAACTATTCTGCACGATTTGCGGAAGCAAGCTAAGCGAGTTCGCTATTTGATGAATCTGTTTGGAGATTTTTACAGCGAGACGTACGAAGTTTATGTCGAAGATGTGAAAGCTATTCAGGAATGTTTGGGCGATATTCAAGACAGTGAAGTTTTAGGCGAGTTTCTGACAGATTTTGTCGATCGCGATCTGAAAAAAGAGTTGCCGAAGTTGGCTGGTTTGTTGGCAGAAAATCGCTACGCAGCTTGGCAAAAATGGCAGGTTTTGCAGCGCCGGTATTTGAGTTCAGAAATTCGGCAAGGTTTGCGATCTGCTTTAATTCATCCTGTGGTTGAAGATGCTGCTAAGGTTGAAGCCTCGCAGCCATAAAACACATATCCCCGAATTATAAAAGAAGCCGGGGATTTCAAAAGTGATCGCGCCTCGGGAAGGAAAAGGGCGATCGCTTTTGAGTATGCCCTAAAATAAAGGGCGATCGCACTTTACGAATATTGGGCGCTCGCCGCTCGCCGTTTGCCTTTTCTCCTATTTCACCCCTGGGAAAGAGAAAACTAGCTTTCTTGCAACAAAGTGTTATGTAAGGACGGTACTTAGTTGTAGCTTCGTTAGCTTGATAATCGATTTAGTTACTTACACCTTACTTTCGTCAGGTACATTCCACAGTTTGCACAAAATTCCCAGCTATTAGTTTTTGGATCCCACTGCATAGTACCGATGGTACTTCCACGTTTGTACTGAAAACCTTCTAACGCTTGGGTATATCCATTTGACTGGCAAAAAGCATTTGCGCCTTGCTGACGTGCCCTAGGACTTCGCCCATCAGCACCTTTTATTGCTGCATCAACTGGAATATTGTTTCCTTCCGTTGGATTTTCAAAAACACCGATATCGCTACCAGCATCACCACTAGGCTCACCAGTAGTTCCACTGCCTTGAGCGCTTTGGGCATTTACTGGGAGGTTAAAAGCAAGAGTAGAAATACTGAGACCTAGAACAAAAAAACCACCTAAAATTCGTTTCATACTTGTTTAGTGGAAATCTTCATCTAAATATTATATGTCAAAAGTTTCTTTTTGCGGGTCGGAAAACGTCTGCCGTTTTACATAATTTTTCCTCTCCCGCAGGTGGGAAAAGTCGGAAAATGTCGGCAGTGTAGGAATTTGTCCGATACAAGAGTTAAAATCCCGACATCTACCAACTTGATGGAATCTGAATAAATTTTAAAATTTGCCGACAACCTAGTTTTCACTAAGACCGGAAAACACCTCGATAACGTGCAAGAGGCTATATTGCGATGTACTTGGCCACGTCAGAAATACCCAAAAAGTGCTTAGCAATTACATCGTAGCGAGAGTCATGTTAGGGAGGTTGCCTCGGAATTATGGAAAATATTCTCGGAGGTATGAGGTGAAAACGTTAATAAATTAATTTTTTGATCCACCTTAGAAAGGTCGCACTTTTCTATAATTCTATAGGCCGATTTTTTTAATATGTCAATATTAATAATGTCAATATATTCTCGCCAGGGAAGATGAGATGTAAGTAGTAAGGTGCGCGGCCGGGCGCACCCTACAAGTGACTGGGTATCACGACTGCAACCACTTCATAAACTTATTCGTCGCAGTACCAATAGATTCTCCGACTTGTTTCTTCAAACGCCACCGCTGAAACGCTTGTTCGTAATCTTCGCTTTCAGTTTGATAAACATTCCAAGCATTCAGCGACAATCCCAAGCCCCACGTTAGTAAAATGAACAGCGACCAAGAAAGCTCGTGCGACGCTGCTAGATTAAATAAAACTAAAAAAGTATTGATAATGCCGTACTTGGTCACATTTTTCTGCAATTTGCGACGACGGTAAGAGTTAAAAACCTGTTTTTCTTGAACTTCTCCTCTATTGGCTAACCATTGCTGTTCCGCCGCCAGAATATCCTGTTCGGAAATGCCCAATTCCGCTGCAATCTCGAAAAGCTGCACTCTGGATAATTCCCCTTCATCCTGTCGCCGCGCGATCGCAAGCTGTAAAATACCCTGAGCATCCTCTGAACCGTAAATGTGATTTATTTGACTTTCATTTGTCGCCATAATAGATTTCCTATAATACCTGACATACTTTCTATGATAGATATAGGCGTACTTAAACGACAGGTAGTGACATTGGGGGATTTCAACACCCGGACATTTGAGTGAGCGAGACTCCTCACTATGGTAGTGGAATCTAAAAACCAATATACTACCTCAAATTGAAACTAATTAATTTCCCGAACTTTGACTAAGTTTGCTATCTCGTTTCAACATAAATTGATAAAATATCCCAAACAAAACCACGGCAATCATTCCCACAACTAAAGAACCTTCACCCTCATGCCAATATTTAAACAAATCTAGGCGATTAGATGCAACTAACAATGCCATTCCCGCCACTCGAAAAACATTAATAATAAAACCAAAAATAACAGCGACACCTATGACTAAAGCCTTATTTTGTTTAGTAGGGAACATCAACAAACAAACAACAGCTAAACCTAATAAGTAATTCATTGCCTCTATACCCGAACAACCCCCATTTACCAACACCCTTCCGGTCGGTAAAGCCACATAATTACCGTCCCGTGTTACATCAAAACCGATATACCACAAAGAATAATAAGCAAATTTAGCAGTAAGCGAGGTAATAAAATCCACTAAAGGTAACGTAATGACACTGGGGACGCCATGAAAAAATAGTATTACCAATTCACGCCAATATAGTTTTAAGTTATGAAAACCTACCGCAAGTAGGCTCAAACCTAAACCCGACAAAAAAGGTGCAAGTCTTAAAAAAGGATCAAATTTACTGGAAACCACAGCACTTTTAAATAAAATAATAGCTATTAATAGCGTCCCTGCTACTCTCGATAAGAGGTCACTTTTTATCTCACTCTGTTTGAGAATATCCTGGTTGTCCCAAAGCAGGGAACCCACAGCGCACCAAAAAACTATACTCATCCAAAAATGAGCAATATCGTCCAGTTTCCACAGAAGTGTCATATTCAGAGTTACTAAAGCTGTGGCGATAATGATGAGCCAAAAAAGTTTTCTCTTGAACATTTTAGATATTAGTTATTAGTTGATTGATGAGAGCCATACTTCGGACAGTTTGTGATTGTCAACCGTAGAATAAAGGTTTCCAGTCGATGCGGCAGTCGAAGTACCAACGAAAAATCCAGGGTTGCCGACTCGGAACTAAAAACAGTCCAGACTATTGTTAGATCATATCATAAAAATAGTAGGGGATGTAAACAACTCATTAGCTTGAACTCCTCCTACGGAAAGGACTCGGAGGATTTGAAGAGGGCTGTAAATCTTTGAGATGAGGTTAGTAGAGATTCAGGAATTTGATGGGTAGTAAAACTCAGATGCAACCCATAGCTCAGCATTAGGACACCTATGGAAAAGACTGCTACTAGAAATGATTGGTTGGGTGCCTAGCACTGACTTACTCAGGCGGTGTAAGCAAAAACTAACAACGAAGTGAATCAACAATAATTAAAAATAAGTAGTCTTAATGAGGCTTGGGTTTCTTGAGAGTAGACGCAATTGGTACAGCGCATGGTGTGACACTGAGATTTGAGTAAATAAGGCTGAGCGAGTTAGATATTGAGCAATGCTCCATGGTGATTATCTCCTTTTAAAGAATCTCAGTGCCTTTATAGCAATCCTCGCATCATTTGTAAATTTCTTACTTCCGAGCAAGCGGGTTCGGGGCGGGTTGGGGTGGGGTAAAAAATTTACGACTCCTGCAAGGGTTGCTATATATGGGAAATGCTTCAAAAACGGCCTTACGGTAGTTGTTAAATGTGCTGTCTAGGGGCGATTTGACGGGAGCATCTCAATGAAAGCAGACAAGCTAGAAATTGGAGTTGGGAGGCAGGTGGAAAGAGGAAGAAGGAAGGAGCCGGAAGAAGTGTTTTTACAAATATGAGATGCTCCCTTGAGATAGGCTTCCAAGTCCGAGGTTTTCACGGTGGCGCGCTATCAGAGACTAAAAAACCTGATTTCATCAAGAAACCAGGTTTTTATATAGAACATAAAATAATCAGTTTGGCATCAAGCCAGAATCGAAAACGAGTTCAAACGATCGCCTATTCAGCTTTTTGAGCCTGAGCGCGTTGTTTTTTGAACATAGTACCAAACCCAACAGCGGCTCCAGCAGCAAGCATTGTTAAAGGTTCAGGAGTAGCTTCAGTGTTGCTAGTGCTGCTGATGTAAGAATCGCTGGCACCATTGGGTAAGGCTTGAACGTGCAAACCTAATTTTAAGGCACCGGTATTCAAAGCGGAAACTACGTTAGCATAATTTCCAGTGAACCGCACTCCCAAACTTTCGCTACCTTGGACAGCCCATTTATTACCAGCACCATTATCTCTTATGAAGGCATAGTCTGTGGTGAAGCCAGTACCACCTTGAGGCAACTGATCGCTACCAGCACCACCACTAAAGGCTACATCACCAGTGTTATTAATGTTAGCCACGGCATTAGACAGATAGCCATTATCATCAAAGAGAACTTTACCGATAAACATACTAGGGGATGCGGCATTTCCCGAGTTGAAGATGTTAAAAAGAACTGACGTACCCTCGTCAACTACGTCAAATGAAAAGCTATTTGCATAGGCATCTCCAACCGTGTCGCCACCAGCGATATTACCAAAGCTGAAGGCGGATGCAGGTGCGGCGGATACTGCACTAAGAGTGGCGACACCGGCAACAGCTAAAATATATTTGACTACGTTTAATTGCAATTTCATGGTTGACACCTTTATTTTTAAGTTGAGTTGAAGCAGGTTTTTTTCCTTCACATATTCAATTTAAACCACAGCACAAGTTAATGCAAGTGGTTTAGATAAAGATTCGATGAAGATTCAGAATACGCTTGTTGGATTTAGCCAAAGTGCCTAAATAGATGAGTTCTAGCTAGCCATTTGCTATGGCTTACATCAAAAAATAGGGGTGCTGCCATCCGGATTTTAGTCCTGACTTTTCTCTATTTCAAAAAGCTATAACCCACCTTCCTAACCTGAGTTTTTACACAGCATAATTACTGATAAAACTATTTTTAAGCTCTAAATTATGCCTTTAAAAAAATTTTGATCCGTTAATGTACGGTAGAAAAGTTTAAGTGATAGCTTGATTGCTGGGTAAAAATAGGTAAAAACCGATGGTGACAGTTGAAACTGCCGAATGTGGGCTATAACTCAGGACAAAATCTTGGATCGTATTCGGTGCGTCGATTCTCGCTTTCCGATTCAGCAACAAGCGCCATTTAGACTCATATGTTGCACGATTACCAAGAACCGGCTCTGGGGCCGGTTCCACAAAGAATGAGTTTTCTTGTGGGGAGTAGGGGGTGGGCAGGAGATCCCGCCGAAAACAGGCTTATAGGTCATGGTGCAACATCTCAGTTTAGAGACCAATGGTTTCGGTGGTCGTTATTATCTGTGACGCCGGAACTTTGACCGACTAAAAGGACGACTCGACTTTCTGGGACATAGTTTTTGGAACGCCTATGCGGTAGAAGCGGCGCTGGTAGTTACCTAAAAATGTCGGCGTTGCACAATTTGAGGATGATTCTTGTGGGGTGTCCCGCCTGCAGTGAAAATACACGCCTGCGGGCTAGGAGAGCCCATCCCACAAAAAAATCAAAATCATCCGGCAATTAGGCAACGCCAAAATGTCGGGACTAACAATTATATTTCTGGGTCTGCTTGCGCTAAAAATTTCTTAATATTATTTTGTGGAAAAAAGTCAATTCCTAGATTTGACGGTGACAAGCAAGTTGAAAGACTTGACGCAGTAAGGGTTTGAGCTGCTTGTCTTCAAAAAAATGTGTGCGTGCGATCGCTACTTTTGAGACTTCCTACACGATCGAATGAGGATCGTTGGCGATCGCTACCATCAAAATTGTCAATAGACTTGTGATAATTGCTACTCTCTTGAGGGACGTTGAAGAGCCTAAACCCTCTACATCTCAATGTTTCAGTGGCTTTCTCACTCCGTCAATTCCCAAATTCAGTTTGGCACTGTTTGAGGACAGCAGGAGGAACCCTCGCAGTCAGCAAAAATTTTCCCAGCCGTTGATTGAAGATTCTTCGAGATGGACTCATTTGACATCTAAATTATCAGCGATCATCTGAAAACACGATGATCGGCAACAACTCAGCTAAAACATCTCGCGCTAAACTGCTAGAGCACTGACAAGCTTACCTAGCAAAAGTTCAAGGGGATTTGATTGTGGTCAACCGTCTTAGTCAATCCCAAAGCCTTTTTCTGCGAAAACACGCTGAAAATCCGATCGACTGTTGGGCCTGGTGCGACGAAGCCTGAGAAAGGGCCGTCCGGGAAAATAAACCGATTTTCCTGTCAATTCGCTATTCTAGCTGCCACTGGTGTAGGGTGACGGCAGGTGAAGCATTTTGCGATCGCGCGATCGCAAGCTGTAAAATACCTTGAGCATCCTCTGAACCGTAAACTTGACTTATTTGAGTTTCATGAGTTGCCATAACGAGTTTTCGATAATTTAAGAAATTATTTCTCTCATACATATAACTGCAGTTAAACCGCAGGTAGGAATAGGTGGGGGATTTCAACACCCTTTTAAGAAAAGGCTTTCCGGCCTGTTCCACAACAGAGTTTACTTATTGTGGAACAGGCCGGAAAGCCTGTTCCCGATCGAGGAAAAAATACCAATAACTAACCCAAAGTATACATCCAGCCATCCCTCGCACAAATCCTCACAATTCCGTCCCAAACTACAGGCGTCGCCTCAAATGACAAACCCGGCTTAAATCTCCCCGATTCTATTACTTTCAAACGGTAAAACTCCCCTTTAGCATTTTTCAACGCATTCTGATCCCCCGCCTTCGCTCGTTCCCAATTCAAATTGAACAAATAAACACCGTTGTATCCCGCACTGATCAGTTTATTACCGTCGGTAAAAATCGGAGTCGAAATTGAAGAACCAATCGCTTTTTTAAATACTATTACTGGAGTATCGTAAGACTGGTTACGCCAAGGAACAGAAGTTTTTTGGCCTGTAATCATATCCTGGGAACCGATGTACAAATTGCCGTCGATCGCATTTGTGGCAAACAGCGCCGGAAAATCCCCTGAATTGTACTCGTCATTCAACGCCACAGAGCCAATTATCCCGCCTTCCCAGCTAGAAAGTCGGCGATTTCCGGTAGGCAAAAACCATTCGACGCTGGCATTCGGTTCTCTGTTGGGATTTAGCTTCAGCACTCCGCCGTTGCCCTGAATGTATTGTTTTTCAATCGCACAAAAAAGTTTTCCTGATTTAGAAATTACAGCACTTCCATCCAAATCCGAACCAGTATAAAAATCCCAGACTATCTTTTTAGTTTCAATGCTAATACCGTAAATATGACCGGAACCAGCAGCTATAAATATTCGATCTTTGAGCCTTGATGGCGATGATTCCGCGACCAGGTTTCCCCTGTGCTTGCTGATATCTCCGGCTACATAAAGCTGTACTTCTGACAAGATACTTGGCTGCTTGATGCCTTGTTTTATTTTTGCCTGGCTTGTGGAACTATCGAGAAAATAGCCGATCGCATTTTCCCCCGCATTGAACAAAACTCCACCGCCGATGTCCAAAGCGCTGCTGTCATTATCCCGGCTGTAGCTGGGCGTTTTCCTGATGTCCAATTTCCAAAGTTCCTTGCCAGTTCTAAAAGATATTGCCCTAAAACTCGGCACAACATTTTTGCCACCACCGCCGCTGCGGCTGCCTTGCAAAATCACAATTCTGTTTTCGGCGCTGGCTTTTTCATCGATATAAATTGTTGATGAACCTTTGATTATATCATCAAATTTATAGCGCCAAACTTCTTTATTGGTAGCAATATCTATTTTTCGCAAATTGTGGTCATAAGCACCTATAATTAAATAAGTTTTTCCCCCGTCTCTGGTAATTGTCGGCTGTCCAGTCCAACCGGCTCCGCTCCAAACTACAGACCGCCTTCCCAGAAAAGTCCTGCCGCTTCCTAGCTCAAATTTGTCGATTAACTTCAAGCTTTTCGGAACACCTCTGCCGTAGAACCGACGCTTGTCGTTACCTAAAAATGTTGGGACTAATAATTCTATTTCTGGGTCTGCTTTAGTCAGAAAATTGTTAAGATTAGTGTCTAATAAAGCTTGTTCCGAGGAGGCAGTTTGGCTCAGTTTGATAACAGCAGGAGGAACAGCAGCACTCAGCAAAAATTGCCCCAGCTGTTGATTGAAGGTTCTCCGAGATGATAAGCTCATGTTAGATCGAGATAATCAGCCATAATATTAAAACATAATTATCAGCAACAACTCAACTAAAACATCTCGCGCTAAACTGCTAGAGAAGTGACAAGCTTATTCAGCACGAGTTAAAGTGGATTTGATTATGGTCAACCGTCTTGCTCAATCCCAAAGCCTTTACCTGCGGAAACACGCCGAAAATCCGATCGACTGGTGGCCCTGGTGCGACGAAGCCTTAGAAACGGCCAGAAGCGAAAATAAACCGATTTTCCTGTCAATTGGCTACTCTAGCTGCCACTGGTGTACGGTGATGGAAGGGGAAGCATTTTCCGATCGCGCGATCGCCGAATACATGAATTCGCATTTTATACCGATAAAAGTCGATCGCGAAGAACGCCCGGATATCGACAGCATTTATATGCAAACCTTGCAAATGATGACCGGTCAAGGCGGTTGGCCACTCAACGTTTTTCTTACTCCAGACGAGCGAGTTCCGTTCTACGGAGGCACTTATTTCCCCGTAGAACCGCGCTACGGACGCCCCGGCTTTTTAGACGTTTTGCAAGCAATTCGCCGCTTTTACGATACAGAAAAAGGCAAAGTAGAAGCCTTCAAAGCTGAGATTTTAGGCAACCTCCAACAGACGGCTGCGCTGTCAGGAGTAACCGCCGAATTAAATCGCGAAATCTTTCAAAAAGGCTTAGAAATCAACACCGGAATTATTGCGGGCAGCAACCCCGGCCCCAGTTTTCCGATGATACCTTATGCTGAGTTAGCACTGCGGGGAACGCGATTTAATTTTGAATCAAAATACGACAGCAAACAAGTCTGCACTCAGCGCGGATTAGACTTAGCATTGGGTGGCATTTACGATCACGTAGGCGGCGGATTTCACCGCTATACGGTTGATGCGACTTGGACTGTACCACACTTTGAAAAAATGCTCTACGACAACGGTCAAATTGTTGAGTATTTAGCAAATTTGTGGAGCGCGGGAATACAAGAACCTGCTTTTGAAACTGCGATCGCGGGGACAGTAGAATGGTTGAAGCGAGAAATGACCGCGCCAACAGGCTATTTTTATGCCGCACAGGATGCTGACAGTTTTAACACTTCTGAAGAATTTGAACCGGAAGAAGGAGCATTTTATGTCTGGACTTATGCCGAACTGGAAGAACTGTTAACTGCTGAGGAATTAACGGAAATTAAAGCACAGTTTACTGTTAGTCGCAGCGGCAATTTTGAAGGTCAAAATGTATTGCAGCGCCGCCATCCAGGCAAACTGAGCGAGACGGTAGAAACGGCTTTGGCTAAACTATTTCAAGTTCGCTACGGTGGCAATCCCGATACTGTCAAAACCTTTCCGCCAGCCCGCAACAATCAGGAGGCTAAAAACGACAGTTGGCCGGGTAGAATTCCCGCCGTTACTGACACGAAAATGATTGCTGCTTGGAATAGCTTAATGATTTCGGGTTTAGCCCGCGCTGCGGCGGTTTTTGGAAATTTAGAATATTTGGAATTAGCTGTGAAAGCTGCTAATTTTATTTTAGAAAATCAGTGGACGGATGGGCGGTTTCAGCGGTTGAATTATGACGGACAATCTGCTGTAACCGCGCAGTCGGAAGATTATGCTTTGTTTGTGAAAGCTCTGTTGGATTTGCACCAAGCGAGTTTGACTTTAGGCAACGGGGAAGAGGAAAAACAGTTGCCAAATTCTCAGTTTTGGTTGGAGAAAGCTGTGCAGGTGCAAGAAGAGTTTGATGAGTTTTTGTGGAGCGTGGAATTGGGAGGATATTACAATACTGCTAAGGATGCTAGCGGAGATTTGTTGGTGCGGGAACGCAGCTATATAGACAATGCAACTCCGGCGGCGAATGGAATTGCGATCGCCTCTTTGGTTCGTCTCGCACTGTTGGGGCAAAATTTGGAATATCTCGATCGCGCGCAGCAAGGTTTGCAAGCTTTCAGCAGTATTGTACAAGATGCTCCGCAAGCTTGTCCGAGTCTACTTTCGGCGATCGATTGGTATCAGCACTCTACCCTAATTCGCACGACTCCCGATCGAATTTCTGGCTTGATTTTGCAGTATTATCCGACTGCTGTCTGTCAGATTGAGGCTGATTTGCCTGAAGGTGTTATCGGGTTAGTTTGCGAGTGTTTAACTTGCAAGGAACCGGCGAAAAGTCAAGACCGGTTGTTGGAGGAAATTTTGCAAAGTCAAACGCGGGTTTAGTACCAATACTGTCTATATTATTGAACGGCGAAGACACCAAGGACGTGAAGGAAGAAGGAGGAAGCTGGAGGAAGAAGTAGATTATCTTCTACCGGGAAGGAATCGCATCTTCAGTCTGCCCCTCAATCTTCTAAAACCTCAGCTAAGTCTTCCATTGTCAAGTCGCTTGGACTTAACTTTACTGGTCAAACGGTGCCTGAGACGGTAGCGATAGTGAGACTTTGGACACTACCTAATCTTACTCTGTCGCTAGAATCTCAGTGGCTTCAGCCCGCTTGAGTGTCAAAAAATGCAAATACTTTCCGGCGGCACGGCAACTCGAACGCTGTCGCCGACTTGGTATCGCTGCAAGTCATCTCTGTGCAAGTTTTGTCGGCGAAGGGCGATCGAACTTTTAGCAGTCAACCGCACCGTATAGCGCGTGTCAGTGCCAATATAAATAGCCTCTTCTACTATTGCGGGCCAGCTATTTTCAACATCATAATTAGCCGGGAAAATAGCAGCTTTTTCTGGACGCAACACCAGGGTGACAACTTTCCCCGCGGGCATATCTTCGGCTGTCGCAACTAACACGGGCAACTGCTGGTCAACCAACACGATTATTTGACCGTTTTGCTTTTCTACTACTTGCCCGCTTAAAAAATTGCTGTCGCCAATAAAATCAGCAACAAACCGCGTTTTAGGATATTCATAAATATCAACAGGCGTCCCGACTTGTTGCAGTTTTCCTCCATCCATCACTGCAATTCTGTCCGACATTGTTAGTGCTTCTTCTTGATCGTGAGTCACATAAATAAATGTAATTCCTAATTTTCGCTGCATTTTTTTTAATTCTAACTGCATCTCTTTACGCAATTTTAAATCCAGCGCTCCTAGGGGTTCATCCAACAGCAAAACAGACGGCTGTTTGACTAATGCTCTTGCTAATGCTACTCGCTGCTGCTGTCCCCCTGACAGTTGGCGGGGATAGCGTTTTCCTACCTCGGTTAACTGTACTAATGCTAAGGCATCAGCAACGCGATCGCGAATTTTTGTCTGAGGCATATTCTCCATTTCCAACCCAAAAGCGACATTTTGTGCTACTGTCATGTGCGGAAATAAAGCATAATTTTGAAATACCGTATTTACTGGGCGGTGAAATGGCGGGCGATTTTGCATCGGTTGGCCGTGAATGTAAATTTCCCCGGCTGTGGGAATTTCAAAACCGGCAATCATTCGTAAAGTTGTAGTTTTGCCGCAGCCAGAAGGGCCGAGTAAAGAAAAGAATTCTCGATCGTAAATTTGCAGGTTGATGTTGTCTACAGCTAAAAAATCGTGACTGCGGACACTTTTAAATACTTTGGAAACTTCTAAAACTTCGACGGCGTGCATTGTGTTAGTATGTCTTAGGTATGACTAATAAAAATTTGAACTCAATTCCGGTTAAATAAACATAAATTATCTAGGGGCGGGTTCATCAAAATCTCTAATACAAACTAAAAATTTAAGTAAACCCGCCCCGGCGGAAACCTGTGTGATAGCGTTTCTCAAGCGTAGTGAGGTATGCCCTATGCCCTATGCCTTATGCGAGATAGTACCTCATGTTACTGAGAAAGGTTATATATCTACTTTCCAGCCCCCGCTTTAACTTCCGTCCAAGCTCGATCGTACAATGCAGTTGCTTTCCCGACATCCTCCAATAATTTCATTTTGCCAAAGATTTCAGCCGGCGGGTAAATTTGAGGATTTTTCAAATCTTTCGCGTCGATTAAACCTCGCTCAATTGCTGCCTTGTTGGGCGATCCGAAGTGGGTAAAATTAGAAATTTGGGCGCCTACTTCTGGCTGCAAAATAAAGTTAATAAATTTCTCCGCTAACTCTTTCTGGGGTGCACCTTTGGGAATTGCCATGTTGTCAGAGAAGATAATTGTTCCTTCTTTGGGAATAGCGTAGCGGAGATTGGGATTTTCTTTCATAACTTGGAAAACATCGCCACTCCATTCCATTGTCAGATTTACTTCTCCTTGATCGAGCAGATTTTGACCAGTATCCGGGACAAAAGCAGCAATAATATTTTTACTTTTAATCAGCAAATCGCGGGCTTTGTTAATTTCTTCGGGATTGGTTGTATTGGGGTCAAATCCTAAATACATTAAAACTCCTGCAAATGTGTATCTTGCATCGTCTTGCCACGCGACTTTTCCGGTATATTTCGGGTCGAACATCGCCGCCCAACTGTTGATATCGCCCTTGGTTGTTTTGACGTTGTAGCCAATTCCCATTGTTCCCCACAGGTAGGGCAGAGAGTATTTATTCCCCGGATCAAAATTTTGATTGACCAATTTAGGTTCTAGGTTTTTTTGATTGGCAATATTATTTAAATTCAGCGGTTCAATTATATTTTCTGCGATCATGATTTTCACCATGTAATCGGCGGGAAATATTAAGTCGTAACCGGGGTTTCCCTGTTTGAGTTTGGCGTAGAGTGCGTCGCTGTTCTCAAATGTGTCGTATTGAATTTTAACATTGTTCTCTTTCTCGAATTGGGCGATCGCTTCTGGGGCGATATAACTGGCATAGTTGTAAATGCTGAGGACTTGCTGCTGGTTAGCACCTGTGGGGCTACAGCCGAAAGCCACCGTTGCACTCATCACAAACAAAATTAGGAAAGTCAGCAGGCGTTTCATAGGTTGTGTTAGTTGCATATGACAATAATTATGACACAAAAAACTTTTTTCTTTAAGTTTTCTGAACTTTTAACGATGATAAAACCAGGAATAAGGAAGCGAACAACATCAAAGTTGAAATAGCATTAATCGCTGGCGTTACTGCAAACTTTATCATGCCGTAAACAAATAGCGGCAGCGTCACCGAACCGACGCCGGTGGTAAAGAAGGTGACGACAAAATCGTCCAGAGACAGAGTAAAAGCCAACAGTGCCGCGCTGAAAATAGCGGGCCAAATCAGAGGGAGGGTGATGCGCCAAAAAGTCCGCCATTCGTTAGCGCCTAAGTCAAAAGCTGCTTGTTCTAATATCGGATCGAGTTCTGCCAAACGTGCCCTGACAGTAATAGTCACAAAGGAAATATTAAAGACAACATGACCGATAATTACGGTAGGTAAGCCGAGATTGAGGCGAATTCCCGTGAGATTTTCTAGGATCCGAAATACTAGGGTAAAGAAAACTAGCAGCGAAATGCCGATCGTAATTTCGGGCATAATAATCGGCAAAAACAGTAAAGCTTCTACGGCTTTGCGCCCCGGAAAATGAAAGCGTTCCAGCGCTAGGGCGAGCATTGTACCAAAAACGGTTGCTAGCACAGTCGAAATAGCTGCAATTAGCAAGCTGTTGTTGAGTGCTGTCCAGATTCCGGCACTGCTACTCGTAGCAATCGTCGCGCCTGCATTGCTAAACAAACTGCGATACCAATCGAGGGTAAAGCCGCGCCAAACGGCATTGAATCTGGAGGCGTTAAAGGAGTAAATAATTAAGATGAGAATTGGCAAGTAAAGAAAGGCTAATGCTAGTACAGCTTGTACCCAAAGCCACTTTTTGCCTATCGCCCGCACGAGTAAATCTAGTTTAGTCATTAGTCCAAAATAGGGTAGCCTGTAGGGGCGGGTTTTACAGACAATTTTTGCCTAAAACCAATAATCTCATAAACCCGCCCCGCCCAACTGTAAATCTCAATCTACCTGTTTAAGTTTCGTCAGACACGCGGAAGTAAATTAACACAGGAATCAATATGATTACCGTCAACAGCATAGAAAGGGCCGAGCCAAAAGGCCAATCGCGGGCTTTCATAAACTGATTTTGAATCAAATTTCCCACCATAACTGTTTTAGAACCGCCCAATATATCCGGTGTGATGAAAGCGCCGACTGCGGGAACAAAAACTAAAATAGAGCCTGCAACAATACCGCGAGTTGTTAATGGTAAAAATACGCGCCAAAAAGTGCGAATATCGTTTGCCCCTAAATCATGAGCAGCTTCTACTAATGAAAAATTGAAGCGTTCTATGCTAGAATATAAAGGCAGAACCATGAAAGGTAAATAGCCGTAAATAAGACCGATAGCCACAGCGAAAGGCGTAAAAAGCAAGTTTAACGGTTCGCTAATAATTTGCAGGCTTTCCAGGGCTGTGTTAACTACTCCTTCGCTGCGTAAGAGTATGATCCAGGCGTAGGTTCTTACTAAAAAATTAGTCCAAAATGGAATAATTATCAGCAAAAGCAAAGCATTTCGCCAGCGGGGAGAACGGGTGGCGATGAAAAATGCTAGGGGATAGCCAACTAACAAGCAAGCGGCCGTTGTCAAAAAAGCCAGCCAGAGCGATCGCCCAATTACTCCTAAGAAAAGTCCGCTGAACAAACGCTGGTAGTTGCTAAGAGTAAATATCCAAGTAACGCCCCCGTAAGTACCGCGTTCTAAAAAACTGTACAACAGTACAATTAACACTGGCCAAATGAAGAAAACCATCAGCCAGGCGGTAGCGGGAAATAATAGCAGCAACAGGTTAGTTTGCTGGCGGTTTTTGACACTCATTATTCACTCAAGCGAAATTTAGCACATAATCCAACACATTTTATATCAAATCCGGATTTTATGAATTATGTCATCATTAATAAATTATCAAGAGGTACGCAATGTCAGCAGAATCGTCAACCCCAAAAATAGTCATCGTCGGTGCAGGATGGGCAGGTTTAGGCGCTACCTATCACCTAGCCCAGCAAGGCTATGATGTCACCCTGCTAGAAGCAGGCCCTTATCCGGGTGGGTTAGTTGCGGGGTGGAAAACCGCCGGCGGTCGTTCCGTAGAAGCAGGTATTCATGGCTTCTGGTATCCCTACAAAAACATATTTTCCTTAGTCAAGGAGTTAGGCCTCGATCCCTTCACGCCTTGGACTCGTTCTTGTCAGTATTCACCCGCCGGATTGGAAGTAGAATCGCCGATTTTTCAGGACGAACCGCGGCTTTCCACACCGTTAGGAACCTTTCTTTACACCCGATTTAAAAGGCTGCCATTAGTCGATCGGCTTTCAGCCTTACCCTTACTCTACGCCGTCCTAGATTTCGACAATTCTGACGAAGCTTGGCGCAGGTACGATCGCGTGACAGCGCGCGAACTATTCAAACAGTTTGGTGTTTCTGCTAGGCTGTACCGCGATGCTTTTGAACCGATGTTATTAGTAGGTTTATTTGCACCAGGAGAACAGTGTTCGGCTGCCGCCGCTTTGGGAATGCTCTATTATTTCATATTAGCACACCAACCGGATTTTGATGTAGTTTGGTGTCGCGGAACAGTCGGAGAAAAAATCTTTCGCCCCTGGGTCGAACGCCTGGAAAAACTCGGTGCAAAAGTATTGACAAAGCAGCGAGTTACTGACTTAGTAGTTGACAGCAACAACCGAGCCACAGGCGTTGTTTGCGGCGAAGAAACCTTCGATGCAGATGCAGTTATTTTTGCAGTTGGCGTCACGGGAATGCAAAAAATTATCAGCAGCAGCCCTGCTTTGCAAAGTCGCCAAGAGTTTCGGAACGTAATGAATCTGGGTGCAGTTGACGTGTTAGCTGTTCGCCTGTGGTTTGACAGAAAAATTGACATTCCGCTGCCTTCTAATGCCTGTTTTGGATTTAGTTCAACTACAGGTTGGACGTTTTTTGATTTGAATGCTTTGCACGACGAATTTCGAGGCGAACCGGGAACAGTTGTCGAAGCTGACTTTTATCACGCAAATCAATTAATTCCCCTGAAAGATGAGGAAATTGTTTCCTTAGTTCAGCGGGATTTAGCGACTTGCATCCCCGCTTTTCGGGACGCCAAAGTAATTGACAGCAGCGCGATTCGGCTGTCACGGGCGGTAACGCATTTTGCCCCTGGCAGCTATCAGTATTTGTTGCCTGCGGTAACAAGTTATGATAATGTATTGATGAGCGGCGATTGGGTTGTGACCCGGCACGGTTCTTGGTCGCAGGAAAAGGCTTATGTTACTGGCTTGGAGGCGGCCAATTTAGTAATTTCGCGTTTCGGACTTGGGAAAAAAGCGACAATTATTCCCGTGGAAGCTGACGAACCGCACATTCAAATCGGGAGAAAGATTAATCAGTTTACTCGCAGTTTGACTAAAACATTCATTCCCGATTTTTGGCTGCCATAAGCAGAAGGAAGTTCGGCAACGGATTCGGTAACGCATTTAACGGATGTCAGAAATAAGGAAGAAGGAATTTCTTGCTTGAAGCGGTAAGGTGCGCACTGCGCACCCTACATATAGACTAATAACCCATGATCGATGACTAATGATACTACTTTCACAAAATGCAAGTATAAACAAGCTAGAAACCCAAATCTTCATCAGTCATAGCCAATCTAAAATCTAAAATCTAAAATCTAAAATGGCATGACTATCGCCAATAAGGCCGACCTTTCCAAAAAACTCCCACCGTAACTCCAATTAGTGCAGCTTCCGATAAACTTGCTAATAAAGGAGGTATGGGTAGGAATGACTTTAACACCAAACCCAAGAGTACGCAGAAAACTAAAACCCACAAACTAATTCGGTTGAGCAAAAATTGTTGTTGCCAATACTCTAAAAAGTACACTGCTAAAGCTCCCATTCCCACTGCTGCTGCAAAAGGTATCAATGTCCCGAGGGAAGAACTGTAGAGAAGCGTCACCCCGTTGCGGATTGGTCGCGATTGCGTGAAACCCCAGGCTAAAAATAGCTCCAGTGCAATCACGATTGAGTTGACGAGGGCGGCAATTTGCAGCATTTCTCGCCAAGGTAAAAGTTTTAAGCGCCGCAGAAAATTACTCACGATCGGCAGATTAGGTAGGTTGCTTTGATTTTATAACAGTTTTGCGCTGGCGATCGACCTTTTATGACAATTTGTGAAGTAAAATAAAGATATAGAGCAGTCTCTTGACAAATTCACCCAGAGTACCTGCCTATTAGTTGTTGGAACCGTGAAAGGAAAAAAGTTATGGTGGAGAACACTGTCGATTGTGCTGTAGCCTGCGTCAATGGCTGCGTTCTGGGCGACAAGTGCCCGAAGCGGGAATACGCAGAAGCAACGTCCAACTTTATTGAAAATACTTCTCTGGATAAAATGCTAGAAATAGCAGAGGAAGCGGTGAGAAGGAAACGCATGGAACCCCCCAAATGGGTAATTCCTGATTTTCCCGAATAGAATTAGCCTCCCCATTAAAAAGCGATCGCCATTTTCAAACGGGCGATCGCTTTTTGTATTCCCAATGAAATAGCTGATCCGAATCCATATATTTCTTGGGATAGAAGCTAAAAACTTAAACAGGAATTATTATACGACTTAATTATAGCCATCGGCAATTACTAAAAACAATTCAGTTAAAGCCAAATTCGGACATTTTTAATTTAATTGAGTTCAAAAACAAACAGGAGCAAGTATCGTGGCACAGCAAAAGAAAAGCAACGCAAAAACAACAACAGAACGCGATAATTTGGGCGAATTGCCTCAAGAAATTACCGAATCTTACGGTACCGGCGTCATCGATCAACCGGGATTGAGCCAAGACGACATAACAACCTTGCAGGACAGCAGTTCGGACTACTCTTCCACCAGTTCCCAAATCGGCGGCGAGGATGGCGATCCGGCTGCGGAACAAGAAAGTGCCACTGGCGAGCAATCGGTGGGCGGAACCGCGCCTACTCCCGACCTGGATATTGTTGACGAACTGGGAGCCGCTGCGGGCATAGAAATGCCCGATGGCGCTATTTTGAACACAACAAATATGCTTGAACATCGAGATGAAAGTCGCTGGGAATTAGACCCTAGTTCTGCGGAAGATTATCAGGAACGACCGGATTTCTAGGTCAATTTTTTACAAAAGAAATAGGTAGCACAATAGGAGCGGGTTCACCATTATCCATACTTGATATGCCAAGTATTTGTAAATCCGCCCCTCATCACTTTTGATCTCGCAACACGTATCTAACTCCCCGAACGCTAGGCAGCAGGTCTTTGGCGTTACTTGCTTCTAATTTAATCAGTAACGCACGAATATACACTTCAATAAGGTTGCACGAGCCAACCCTTGTGACGCCTGGAAAATCTTTAATGGGAAGCTTTATCTCAACTACGACAAGAAAGTACAAGCACAGTGGATGGGCGATATCCCTGGTAAAATGCTTGAGCGAACAAAAATTACCCTACTATTGTGAATAACAAAGAACTGTTCAGCTAAGCTCAAAGTGATGCAGGTAGTTACTCGCTAAGCGCCACTGACCTTACCGCCAGCAGTTTTCATTTCTCTGAGAACAAGGTAATTGTAATTGGGTAATTGCGTAACTGAGAAAGCTGTACCTCACCCAATTGACAACTGCTATATCCTAGCTTCAGATTTATCAACATTTCTGGTGAGTTACCCTTCATAAAGCGTGGTTGTAGTCAGGACTTCAATCCTCTGTATGCGGGTGAATAATCGCTATTAGTCCTGACTGCAAAGTTACTGTGGTTAGATCGCCGGGTATGATATTATGTATCGCAAAAACCGGGTTGATGAAGCCAACCCTCCTCAACAAAAAGGTGCTGTATGGAATTTAAAGATTTTCTGGCTTTGCTGCATCCTATTTTAGCTGTAGCGATTGTTTTTCCTACGCTTGGTATTGTTCTCAATATGGCGTGGCAAACCATGCAGCGTCGCAACCAAATTGCGATCGACACCAAGAGCAAAATTCCACCTGTAGTCGGTCCCGAACACGTCAAAGCAGGTCGAATTCTGTCAGGTTCTGTGGTAGGAGTGACGTTGTTGGGTCTAGCCTACCCGATTTTTGAGCATATTTTGAGCAAGGATGTTTGGAGCAAAAACTCCTTTCAAGTCATTTTCATTGTGCTGATGTTTGTTGCAACTGTCACCTCTTTGGTCATGCTATATCGAGCTACACCCGCTTTATGGCGCGGCATATTTGCGACCCTAACAGGTACTGGTTTGGTGATTCTTGGCACTCAAGATGGGGTTTATCGGCGAACCAATGAATGGTATTGGTCACACTACTACATTGGCATCACCGCTGCGCTAATTATGGTTTTCTCCCTTGCCATCATTCAAGACATTTACAAAGACCGCTCAAATCGCTGGCGCACTATCCATGTGATCTTGAACTCGATCGCCGTGCTGCTCTTTCTGGGACAGGGAATGACCGGAACCAGGGATTTATTAGAAATTCCTCTGAACTGGCAGAAACCCTATATTTATAGCTGTGATTTCGCCAATAAGACCTGCCCAAAGCCGTGAGCGATCGCATTACTTCGAGATTCAAGTCTAAAATTAGTCTAAATTAGAGCAGTAAACCTGGTTTCTGAATGTAACAAAGCCATGGTAATCACAGGAATGAGAACGAGAAACCTAGTTTATGATGCCCGGATTGCGTCAGCCCTAATCAGCCACCAATCTTAATCATTGCGAGTCAAACCCTGAAGGCTAACTTGCAAAATCGACAAACCCAAAATTAGCAAAAACAAAACCAGCCCGATCGTACAAGCATAGCCAATTTCCAAGTCCTTAAAAGCCCGTTCGTAAAGATAATACACAACCGTCTTAGAACTATTGCGGGGCCCGCCCTGAGTCATAATATAAACTTCTTCAAAAACCTTAGTAGCAGAAATCGCCGAAATTACTGCTACCAAAACTAGATACGGCTTCATCAGCGGCACAGTAATATCCCAGTGCTTTCCCAAACCATCAGAACCATCAATAGCAGCCGCCTCATAAAGTTCTGCCGGAATAGCTTGCAGCCCTGCCAAATAAATCACCATGTAATAGCCCAATCCTTTCCAGATAGTAACTGCCATGACGCTAAAGATTGCTAACTTCGGATTAGCCAGCCAAGAAACAGGAGGCAAACCCAACAATTCCCCCAACTGATTCAGCAGTCCAGTCTCAGCAAACAGCCACTTCCAAGCAATCCCGGCGACAACCATGGAAATCACCGCCGGCGTGTAGTATGCTGCTCGAAACCAGTTCATCCCCTTAAGTTTTTGGTTGCACAAAATCGCCATTCCCAACGGTAGAACAACCAATACAGGCACAACGCAGGTGAGATACAGCAGCGTATTCGTCAAAGTTTGCCAGAATGTGCGATCGCCCCACAACCTGTTAAAATTCTTCAAACCCACCCACTGCGGCATTTGAGTTAAATCATATTCGTAATTAGTAAAACTCAAATAAAAAGCTTGCACCGCCGGCCATAAAACAGTCAAACTCAAAATAAATAAAGCCGGAAGCAAAAACAAATAAGGCGTCAAGGAGCGTCGGGAAAAAGTCACAGACATAGTAATTGGTAATTGGTAACTTTACTCGTTAACAGGATCTGCCTGGTAACGCATATCCGGAGGTTCTGCCTCCAATTTTCCTAGTAACAAGCGAGGCAGAGCCTCGGGACATTGATTCCCAGGCATAGCCTGGGAACCAGTTATAAAACTCGCATTTGTAGGGTACTATTCGGCGCACCGGAACTGAGTCCTTGAAACGATTTCTTGTCCCCTCTTTATTAAGGGGGGTTAGGGGGGATCTAGAATTCGACCCTACAAATAATAATTATTTAACTCCCGCAAACAAAGCCTGCCAGTCTCCGGGAGAACTACCATTTTCCCCCTCTTTCACCTCAAAAGTAAGGTTGCAAGCTTGCGGTTGTTCCAAAGCCTGCACACACAATTCTGCAATATCTTCCCGACTGACTTTGCCTCTAATATTGTCTCCTTGCTCAAATATTAAAGCTTTGCCTCCCGGTTCTTCAGTCAAAGCGCAAGGTCTCACAATAGTATAAGGTATGCCGCTCGATCGCACACAATCTTCCCCTTTCAATTTCCAAGTCAAAATCCCCCCCAACATATCATTCATCCTGACTGCAGGCGGTTCTTCTTCCAAGTTAATTCCCGGGCGGCCGGGGCGGGTAACTCCTGCCGAACTCACCATCACAAAGCGCGGCAAAGTCTGTCCCCCATAAGCTTTAATAGATTCTAACTCGATTTGAAAAATACCCGGTGTAAATTTCGGGTTTAACGCGCCATCATATTCAAATTTGCTCAACATTAACTGAAACGAAAAAATACTGCTGGCATCAAATTTGGAGCCATCTTTGACAGTTTTGGCGCGAAATACTGGAATTAACTCATCAAAGGGAATGGTGACAGTAATCCAGATATTGTAAACAGTATCAAACGAATAGCAATAGCCAATTCCATCCCATTTAGATTCGCTGCGAACAATTAATTTGTAGCGCTTACCGTCCCCTTTGACGCGCAGGTAGAGGCCACTAAATCCTGCGAGATTGAGGGGAGGATCGAAGTTGCGGGTACGCACAGAAGCAAAGCCACCGGAGTTGGCAGTAGAAACATTGCCTGTGAATATAGCTGTATTGTCTGTAAGTACGATCGAACTTTCGCTGGTGCCGCCCATCACGATGTCGTCGAGGGCACCCCAAGTTTCTTTTAAATCTTGGCTGGGTTTTGTGAAGTCAAAAATTATTTTTTCGCCTGCTTGAATTAGCTGGCGGCGAACAGCTTGGACTAAATTATTGATGCCTTTGTATTCGACTATTTCGGGAACATCCACCACTTCCGGCATATAAAATTTGATGCCTTGGTAGTATTTTTCCCTGGTTGGGGTGTCTCCTTCTATCGGTTGAACTTTAGTGCCGGTACAGCAGATAACTGCTTCCACGCCCTCGGTTACTAACGGTGTTAGCGTCTCTGGCAGAGTAATATCTCCTTCGACTAATTCGAGATTATTGCCGAGAATTTCTGTTGCTCTTTTAGCATCTCTGACGAGGCAGCGTACTTTATATCCCCGCTGTTGCAGCCGCTTGACAACTCGCTTCCCGACGCCGCCGGTGGCACCGGCTACCAGTATCAGTTTGGGTTGGTCTTTTTTACTGTTGCTGCTGCTTCCAAAGATTTGTTGCAGCCAGCTAATGCTGCCAATGAAGGGAATGACGCCGAAATAAGCCAAGGTTTTGAGAAACCGGCCGGCATCCCATTGGGCGGTTTTTTTTTCAGTCATACTAGCTTCCTCTGAATTGGCTCAAATCTACTTAGCTGCTTTTGTATTTTAATCGAATTTTCGATTTGTGAATTGGGTCGATTTCCTAATTTCGGGATAGCTTCCCTAGCGCGGACTTTTTTTCACTTGACAATGGGTGTGGGATGAGTTTGGCTCAAGGGAATCTCAATAATCAACTCAGTTCCCTCTCCGGGGGCAGAAATGCAAGTCAATTTGCCGCCGTGTTGTTCTACCACAATTTCATGGCTAATCGCCAAACCTATCCCCGCACCTTTGCCCACCGGTTTTGTGGTAAAAAACGGCTCAAAAATTTTCTGGCGAACTTTTTCTTCCATGCCCCAACCGTTGTCCTCGATCCGAACTGCTACGGCTTTTTCTCCGGGACAAAGTTCAGTGACAATCCGAATTTGTCCGTACTTAACTGGCTCTTCGCCGCCGCCCTGCGATAAATTATTGTTGACAAAGGCCTCTTCGAGAGCATCAATTGCATTTGCCAGTACATTCATAAATACTTGGTTGATTTGAACTGCGTAACACTCAACCAAAGGCAGAGAGCCATATTTTTTGATGAGATGAATTGCTGGGCGATCGGGCTTCGGTTTGAGTCGGTTGCTCAAAATCAGCAAAGCACTGTCTAATCCGTCGTGAATGTCAACTGGTTTAATCTCTGCTTCGTCAATTCTAGAGAAATTTCGCAGCGACTGAACTATCTCTCGGATGCGGTTAGCTCCTACTTTCATTGAACCCAGCAACTTGGGTAAGTCTTCAACTATAAACTCTAATTCTACTGCTTCTATTTGTGCTTGAATTTCTGGCGAAGGCGAAGGATAGTGCTGCTCGTAAAGCTGCAATAAATTCAGCATTTTGTGACTGTATTCGTTGGCATAACTAAGATTTCCATAGATAAAGTTAATCGGGTTAGTGACTTCATAAGCTACCGCCGCCACCAACTGGCCCAAACTTGACATTCTTTCGCTTTGCACTAATTGAGTTTGCGCCCGCTTAAGCTCGGACATTGCTGTTTTTAAATTAGCAGTTTTTTCGCGTTCTCGGGCGACTGATGCTTCTAGTGCTGTATTTAATTTTTCGAGTTTGTCAACTTGGCGCAGCACTATATTAATCATTGCTTTTTTCAGTTCCAATGCAGCGTCTATTTCGCATTGTTTCCAAGGCAACGATTTGTACCTCACATTTTCTTTCCACAGCTCGAAGGATTTCCGAGGAGACAGTCGAGGGTTGCCATCTTCATCGGTTTCAACTGGTTTGTTGGGGTTTCCCGCCCAATTTACCGTCTTAATTACTTCGGGGCGAAACCACAAAATGTATATTTTCTGAGTCGGCGATATTGCTATAGCCAAACACCCGCTAGCCGTGTCTTTAAATTCCTCAGCTTCAGGATAGCATTTGGTCAGCGAGTCTGTATAAAAAATTTCTTTATTTAAATGCTTTTGCACCCACTGAGTTAAGTATTTGAGGGATTCTCCTTGAGGTGTTTGCCCGACTCGATAGCAATTGTCCCCAAATACTATTGCGGCTCCCCGGGCGTTGACTGCTTCTAGCAAATTATGCTGACATTTAACTAACACTTGTGACAAGTTTTCGGACGTGGATATGTCTTCAAAAATTTTGGTCTGAATCGATTTCAAGTGTAATTTGTAGTCGTAGTCTTCGTTTCCTTCTTTTGATTGCAGTTCTAAGGACATTACTTGCCCGATAAATTCGCAAGCTGCGCGCAATTCATAGTTGAGGTGTTTTGGTGTATAGTTGTGGCAAGCAATCAATCCCCACAGTTTTTTGTCTTTGATTAATGAGATTGACATCGAAGCTGCAACGCCCATATTTTGCAGGTATTCTATGTGAATGGGAGAAACGCTTCTCAACACGCTGAAACTGAGGTTTTGAGACTGGGTGGTAACAGCATTGTTTCCTGAAACAAGGGGGACGGGTTGATAATTAACATCGGGGATCAACCTCAGCCAATTTAACGTATACAGTTGTCGGGCTTGTTTGGGAATATCTGAGCTGGGGTAGTTTAATCCCAAGAAAGGACTTAGGTTTTCTGCTTTAGCTTCAGCGATCACAGCGCCGTTGCCTTCGCAGTCAAATTGATAGAGCATAACTCGATCAAAACCAGATATTTTTCTGACTTCTTCTACAGTTATTTGAGATAATTCTTTGAGATTTGGGGCGCTTTGAATTTTACTGACAGTGGCTCTCACTGAATGATAAAAACTAAAAACAGAAATATTTTCTGGGTTTGTGGCTAATTCCAACTCGACAATCAATACGTCTTCTACTCGGTGGAGGATGCAGTCAAATTCTAAATACTTACCTTTGTTTGTGACAGAGAGTTTAATGGGATTAACGGTTTTTAAGTTTTCATTACGCAAACAAAGATTGAGTTTTTTTAGTTGAACTCGATTGAATAATACGCTCAAATTTTTACCGATCGCACTTTTGGCATCAATTCCTAACAAGTCTGGCATATTTTCGCTGACTTGCAGTATTTCTAGTTCAGGTTCTCGTACCACAAGTAGCACCCCGTGTGGCTGAATGTGCCCCGATATATGAATGGGTTCTCTGTCGCAGTTTGTCAAGTCAACTTCTTCGAGTGCGGGAATTGTGATTTGTTGATCCATTTGCTTTGTCTTCCGCTGTAAAATTTGGAGATAGTTCTATTGATTTGAGATTTGAGAGCAAATTGGCTTTTCCATAAAAATCTCATATTGTTCGATCGCATAACGGCTCGATCCCTTGACGGACACGGAGAATCAATCACCCGATACTCAGCGAATCAAAAATGATTTAGTCGAAAACCAGCCTGCAGTATGTGTTGCTGTTATACCAGCCTCAGCCTTCTAGAAATTTTACCGACTTGGCTCTTCTATACTATCGCTTCCCGATATTAATTATCATAGCAATTGTTGCCATTCTTCAAGTATGTTTAATAATTTCCCCAAACTTTAATATTTGTGGTAAAATTTTGCCTGCTGGAAAAGGGGGAGAGAAATGCGTCTCCAGAGCGGCCTACTTACTGAAATATTAAGTTAAGGTAATGGTGACAAGATCTGAAAGTCAAGTCACGCTAAGCTCTTTAAGTATACCCAACAGGCCCGACAATTAGACTGATGATCGACTTCAATACAGTTACTGAATTTTCTCATACCTACTGCATAGCTATCTGTGCCTTTTTAGTTCCGGCAAACTTGCTGACTACTTTGCAGACAGCGATTTTGATAGGACTAAACCGACCTCGAATGCAAATTTGGGCGTCTGTGGTTGTCGCCAGCCTTTGGGCTACAGCAATGATATTTCACGTTTTCACCTGGTTCGCGATCGGGGTAGTCATGCCTCCGACATACATCTTGCTAGTTATGGCAATCACCTGTCTGACAATTAATGTCTGGGCGATCGCTCATCCTGCAAGCATGATGCAATTAATTCGAGTTGCGGTATCAGTGGTTAGGGGAGTTTTCACAAGGAAGAAGGATTTAGTTACCTAAGAGAGAAAGATCTAATTATCTAGGAACTCAAAAAGAATTTGGCAGGGGGGTAGTGTGAAATGTTTCAGGGAAAATATTGGTTTCAAAAGAAAGTTTTTCGGGTGGCAAATCGTGCTGCCGAGGGCTGAGTTTTCAGCGGTTATTCCGGTTCGCGATCGCGACAATCTTCTGTTTCCGGACCGCGGGGATGGATCGTGCAATTGAGCAGGTAGCCGCCGTCGCTTCTACCATAATAGTAGCGACATCCGATGCAAATTGCTGGAGGTTCGATCGCACTTTGGTAAACCGGATAATCTCCACTCGCCAGCAGCGAAAAGTCCCGCTGCGTCTGAACATTCCCGATAATAGCGCCGGAGAGTTCGACAGCTTGGCGGATGTTTTCGATCCTGGTGTAAGGCGGCAGGTAAATGTCAATGCAAAGGCGTAGGCCCTGGCTATCCCGATCGTGGCTGGTAATAGTGCCTCCGAGCAAACCGACGCGCGAAGCAATAGCCGAGGAAAATTCGCTCAGGGAGGTGCAGTAACCGGAGAAAACGTGAATATGTTCGTCCGTAGTAGCTCTCACAGTCAGGCGAGTCGGAATTCGCAATCTCAGGTAAGCGTCGAGTTCGTCAAAAACCGGTTCGGCGAGGGAGAGCATTTGGTTTGCGTCTTCGTGGTTGAGCCCAAAACCCTTAGAAACCTTTGACACGAGGGCTGCTAAAATATCAAAAACTTCGGTTAAGAGCGATTGTAGCCTGCTATCAATGGCGATCGGACATTCTCTGAGCAGCTTGAAATAATCCTCCAACCGATGAGCAATTCGCTGAATGCTGCTAAATCCGAGCATAGCTGCTCCCCCCTTAATCGAGTGCGAGGCTCGGATGAGCTGGTGTATTCTTTGGGGAGCTGGCACGGTATTTTGCATATCTTGCAAGCCTTGTTCGATAATTTGGATCTGTTCTGTGGCTTCTTCGATAAAGTAGCCGATGATCCGCTGTAGTTGTTCTGGCAACATAATTTTATTCTCCGAAAGGGACCCGAGTATCATTAGTCCATTAGTCATTAGTGATTAGTCAGACATTTGATAGTTTGGAACCAATATTTAAGCGACGAGTTATTTTTGTTTTTAAGCCCTAATCTGTTTTATTCTGACTCACGCCAACGGTAGTGGCAATGTTGAAAAATGTTAACTCTTAACTGTTGACAGTGATTTTTTTTGCTCCAACGGTAGCGGTTGCCACCCCCAAAAGCAGCACCGCAGCACCTGCGAGTACCGCCGGCGCTGGCATTTCCCCAAACAGCAAATAACCCAACCAACTCGCCCCAACCGGTTCAAACAAGATGGCAAGAGTTACCAGAGTTGGGGAAATCTGTACTACGGCCCAGTTCAAAATAGTGTGGCCGACTAACTGAGGCAAAGCGGCCGTTAACAAAATATAAAAATATACAATGTGGGGATAATTGGTATAAGTAGTGCCGAGGGCGAAGGGGAGAGGCAGCAGGACGATCGCAGCAACAGTATAGGCGATCGCGATATAGCCACCAATTCCCAGTCCCCGCCGCTGAGCTTCCCGGCCCAGCAGCAAATACAAGCTGACAGCCCAGGAACCAGCCAGAGCAAGGAAATCACCCAGCAGTTGGCTGCTGCCAGCATGGGCTGCGCCCGTGCTTCCGAGGGCGATCGCCATTCCCCCAGTCAGGGCTATACTAATGCCAGCGATCGACATTTTGCTGAGTTTTTCGCCGAACCAGAAGCGCGACAACAGCGCTACCCAGACAGGATTAGTGGTGACGAGGGCAGTTGAGGCGGCGATCGAAGTATAAGAAAGTGAGGTAATCCACAGCGCAAAGTGCAGGGCGAGACACAAACCCGCACCAGCAGCATAGCGCCGAGATCCCGGTTGCAGGGTGTTCCACTGAATTTTCCGCCAAGCAGGAAGCAGAATTAAAGCAGATAAAGTCAGACGAGAAGCCGCAAGTACCAGACTGAAACCGAAGCCGCCCGCCCCTGCTTTCAAGTTAGCCAGCCGAATTAAGATTGAGGAAGTTGAGACGGCTAAAACGCCGATAATTAACACTAGGGCGATCGACCAATTAGGTGCTGGTTTCGGAAGATTCATTTTTTAGCCATTGGGCATTGGGCATTGGGCATTGCGAAAATTTACAAAGCAATTTTCGCACAAATTATGAATAATTTCTATTGTCTTCTTCTCCTCTCTTCTCCTCTCTTCTTCTCTCTTCCTTCGTGACAAGAGCGGTAACTCGGCGTTTTGCTAACGGGCCTTCGCGGTTCGTAAAAAAAACCGACCGCTAATCATGAAAAATTACTATACTCAAAAAAAGTCAATGTAGAGTGTGCCTAAAATTACCTGACCTCTGTTATAGTTTCAATACCGCAAAAAACAAATTACCCACTTACAATTTATAACTATCTATGGCTCCTACTGTTTTGATTACAGGCGCTTCTCAAGGAAGTGGCAAAGCAACAGCAATTTTATTTGCAAGTAAAGGTTACGATGTAGTGATGGTAGCTCGCCAGCCAGAGAGATTGGCAGCCGCAGCGGCTCAAGTACAGCGAGAAGGCACTTCCGCTGTAGCTATTCCAGGGGATGTTGGCGACATTCACCAAGTGCGGGCGATCGTCCAAAAAGCCCTAGATGCCTGCGGCAACATCGATGTTTTAGTTAACAATGCTGGCATTTGTCTCACGGGGGCGATCGAGCACACTACCTCCGAAGACTGGCAGCAATTAATGAATACCAATTTTTGGGGCTGCGTTAACACAATTCAAGAAATTTTGCCACATTTTCTGCAACGAAAAACTGGCACAATAGTCAATGTTGGTTCTATTGGGGGCAAAATGCCTTTGCCTCAAATGACTGCTTATTGTGCCAGCAAATATGCAGTAACCGGTTTAACAGAAAGTTTGCGATTGGAATTAGCACCTCAAGGTATTCACGTTTGCGCCGTGCATCCGGGCCTGATTAATAGCGATTTTTTAGAAAGAGCTCAATTTCGCGATCGAGACGAACCCGCAGTCGAATTGCGCCGTCAGCAAATGAGCAAAATGCTGAAATCTGAGTGGGCCACTCAGCCAGAAGATATTGCTAAAGCTATCTGGGATGCTGTGAAAAATCAGCGTGCAGAAGTTACCGTCGGTCCTGCTTTTTTGGCGTCGGAAGCTTATCGGTTGTTCCCCGGTTTGATGCAGTGGGCAATGGAAAAGGGCAAGTTATAATCCTAAGTGGTAATGGATAATTGGTAATTGGTAAGGTACCCAGGGCGCACCAGACAAATTATTAGTAACGCGCCTGAGTCCTAGGGGCCACTTCCCTTGAATATATACAACTAAAGAAAGAGACTGTTAAACCCGGCCCGAACACTATAATGGCAAACAAACCAGGAAACACCACCATGCAAATCAAAGCACTAGCAGCTAAAAAAACAGGGGGGTTGCTTGAAGAATACAAATTCGATGTCGAACCTCCCAAAGTACATGAATGTCTGATAAAAGTGTTAACTTGCGGCATCTGTCACTCTGACTTGCACATGATTGACAACGATTGGGGTCAATCAAAATATCCCCTCGTTCCCGGCCACGAAGTTATCGGAGAAGTGGCAGAAATTGGGCCACAAGTGACTCATTTAAAAGTGGGCGATCGCGTTGGTGTCGGCTGGCAAAGGTCGTCTTGTTTGCACTGCCGCGACTGCTTGCGCGGTAACGAAAATCTCTGCGATGAAAATCAGGGATTAATTGTTACAGGCCCGGGAGGTTTTGCCGATTATTTGATGGTAGATTCCCGCTTTGCTTTTCCTATTCCCAAAGGCATCGATTCCCAAATAGCGGGGCCGCTGTTGTGCGGCGGAATTACGGTTTATGCCGGTTTGCGGAATGCGGGGATGAGTTCCGGGCAAGAAATTGGCATTCTCGGCATCGGCGGTTTGGGACACATGGCGGTGCAATTTGCGAAAAAATTAGGCAACCGCGTTACAGTTTTTACTACTTCCCAAGATAAGGCAGAATTTGCACAGAAAATGGGGGCGGACGAAGCTATTGTAGTAGGAAAAGGCGAAATTCCTCAAGCCCCCAGCAGCAAATTAGATATTTTGTTGAGCACTGTTCCTGCTGCTTTAGATTGGGTTCCGTACATTGATTTTCTCGATTCTGACGGTGCGCTTGCTTTTGTGGGAGTTCCCGACGCACCGTTGAGCATTCCCTTGTTTCCGTTGCTGACAAAGCGGCGCCGAATTATGGCTTCGCCGATCGGCGGTCGCGCTATGATTAATGAAATGCTGTCAATTGCAGAGAAGTTTGGGATTGAGCCGATTGTCGAAGTTTTTGCGATCGCACAAGCGAATGAAGCAGTGCAGAAAGTCCGGGACAATCAAGTGCGCTATCGCGCAGTTTTGACGGTGAGTTAGATAATGAGTAGTCGGTAAGGTGCGCCTAGCGCACCCTACTAAAAATATATAAGCAACGAATTAAAGCAAAGCACTAGCATTAATCAAACGACCGTTTAAATCGGCTGGGGTCACATTCAAAACAGTACCCAACAAAGCATTAGTAAAACCAAATCTAATATTAGTAGCTTCCACACGGCCGTTGCCATCAGGATCGAGACTTTGCCGCGATATCCCGCCCTTGGCTAACAAACTCGTTCCCCCCGTTACAGTTGCAGGATCGATCAGCAGCAGTCTCGGATCGTTTAAGCTATAACTTACGTCTTCCAAGGAGATATTGCTGCTGGTAAATGCCACACTAATTCCAATCGAATCGCTAGACTTATCAAAATCCACAATTACCGCGTCAGAAACTTCAATTCCAACTAATCTATTTCCCGCTTGATCGACCCTCAAAACAAATACATCGCTACCTGCACCACCTTGGTAAATATCAACGTCTCTGTCGCCAATTAAAGTATCATTACCGTCACCGCCTACTAACAAATCAACATCTTGTCCTCCGCGCACCAAATCATTTCCCGCACCCCCATTCAGGAAATCGCTATTTCTATCTCCTGTCAAGAAATCCTCGCCAGTTTCTCCTAACACATCGTCATCATCTTTGCCACCGTAAATAGAATCACTGCCGACACCGCCTAACACGCTGTCTTTACCATCGTTGCCAAAAATCCGTTCTGCATCTGACGATCCCGTGACAGTATCATTCCCGCCCAGCATCCAAAGTCCCCCAGGAAAACTAGCAAGTTGTCCTAGTGCAAGTGTAATATTTTCAGAAGAATTGTCTCCTAACAAACGAGAGATGTCTGAATTATCTGGTGTGAGTACCATAGTTGTAAACTTTGTGCGATGTCAGCATGGATATTGTTCAATATTCTACAGTTTAGTAGGGTGCGCCCGAACACCGTTACTTTCTCACTCGCGATCGAGCAATAGTTGGCGAACCCTACTAGACAGAGCGATCGCTCCATCTTGGCACAACCCTGATGGAAATGGAAATACCTTAGATTAAAATAAAAGTTAAAATTTGATCCCATGCCAATTATCTTAGTCCAAGACTTGAGCAAAGTTTATCCGGTAGCGATTAAAGAACCGGGGCTTAAAGGAACAGTGCGGCACTTTTTTAGTCGCACTTACCGCAATGTCAAAGCAGTTGAGGGCGTTTCTTTCAGTATTGAACCTGGGGAAGTAGTGGGGTTTCTCGGTGCTAACGGTGCGGGCAAAACTACTACGCTGAAAATGCTGACGGGTTTGATTTATCCGTCTGCGGGTACAGTGAGAGTGTGCGATCGCACTCCTTTTCGTCGGGAAGCAGATTTTCTGCAAAGAATCACCTTAGTGATGGGCCAGAAACAGCAGTTAATTTGGGATTTACCTGTGCTTGACTCTCTGCGAATCAATGCCGCTGTCTACGGCATCCCCGATACAGATTATCGGCGGCGAGTCGGAGAATTGACAGAAATGCTGTCATTAGAAGGCAAGTTAAATCAGGCGGTACGAAAGCTTTCTTTAGGCGAACGCATGAAAGCTGAATTGATGGCGGCGCTGCTGCACCAGCCGGAAGTATTATTTTTAGATGAACCGACTTTAGGTTTGGATATAAACGCACAGTTTAGCGTCAGGCAATTTCTGCGAGAATATAACGAGCGCTATCAAGCAACGGTGCTGTTGACGAGCCATTACATGGCGGACATTACTGCTTTGTGCAAGCGCGTTTTATTGATCCATGAAGGGCAATTAGTTTATGATGGCAGTTTAGACGGATTGCTCGACAGGTTTGCACCTTATCGGGAAGTTCAGGTAAAATTAGCTAAGCCGCTGGCAAAAAATAGTGCTTTTGCTTACGGCGAGGTAGAATCTATTGAGGGACAATCGGTGCGTTTTTTAGTGAAAAGGGAAGAGCTGACGGTGAGCGTGGCGAAAATTTTGGCGGAGTTGGAAGTGATAGATTTGACTGTTACTGATCCGCCAATTGAAGAGGTAATCGGTCGCGTTTTCCGCACGGGAAAAGTGTAATGTTTTTGGCGGGTTCATTCTCCATAAAAGGCAACTTATCTATTTTACTAAAGTTTCAAGGATTTTTGGAACGGGCATCTTTCCCGTTGCTAAAAATGAAAAATTTAACAGGCAAGATGCCTGTTCCCCTAGAGTTTCAATGTTGTGTGTAACGGGCATCTTGCCCGTTGCTAACACCGAAAAATTAAATCTAAAATTGATATGACAAAATCAATCAAAATTGCTAAAACTTTGTTATTTACCTACTACGCTTATATGCTCGAATACCGGGCAGAATTGTTTTTGTGGGCCCTGTCGGGAGCTTTGCCATTTATCTTGATGGGTGTTTGGATGCAGGCGGCCAAGACTGGTCAATTTGGGCTGAATTCCCTCGACTTTGCCCGTTATTTTTTAGCCACTTTCATTGTCAGGCAAGTAAATGTAGTTTGGGTAGTTTGGGAGTTTGAAAAGGAAGTAGTGCAAGGCAAGCTATCTAATAGATTGTTGCAGCCTCTCGATCCCGTATGGCACCACTTCGTATCTCACGTTTCCGAAAGGTTTGCAAGGCTGCCCTTTGTATTCGGATTAGTGCTGCTATTTTTTGCAATTTACCCGCAGTCTTTTTGGCTGCCGAGTTTGGGCAGGTTTTTGCTATTTTTGTTGGTTATCGTCTTGACTTTTTGTTTGCGGTTTCTGATACAGTATACTTTTGCGCTGTTTGCTTTTTGGCTGGAAAGGGCAAGTGCGATCGAGCAATTCTGGTCTTTAATTTACCTGTTTTTATCGGGAATTACCGCGCCGTTAGAAGTGTTTCCCGCACCCGTGCGCGAAGTAGTTTTGTGGACGCCTTTTCCTTATTTGATTCATTTTCCCGCTTCAATCTTGATCGGATTGCCCGTAGATGTAGGCCGCAGTTTGTTGGTAATGTTGGGTTGGGCTGCGGTGTTTTTTGTGTGGAATCGCTGGCTTTGGCGGCAGGGCTTGAAGCAGTATTCGAGCATGGGAGCTTAAATAATAATTAAAAATTAGAAAACTGTAAGGTGCGTCACAGTAAAAATGTTAATCGTTTTGTCAAAAACACTTAGCGGATGCACCATTCTTAACTGTGAAGAAAATCTAAAATTTAAAATCGACTGACGCGCCTACTTAAGTCGATCGCACACATCATGCAAAAATGCAATCGAAAGTATTCGACAATTGCATAAATACCCATTTTTTGTATATATAAGTACAAAAGTTTATAATAAAGTCTTATATTAATAAACCCAACGACTGATAAACGGGATAAAAGAGATTCTAATGACAGCCAAAAAAAACCTCATTGTAATCGGCAATGGCATGGTAGGTCACAAGTTCCTAGAGTTAATGGTCAGCTCGGATGCTGCCAAACACTGGAATTTAATTACTTTTTGTGAAGAACCGCGCGTTGCTTACGATCGCGTAAACCTCAGCGGATTTTTCTCTGGCAAAACAGCGGGAGATTTATCTTTAGTTGCACCGGGATTTTACCAAGAAAACGGCATCCAAATTTACATCGGCGACAAAGCAGTCGCCATTAACCGGGAACAAAAAACAGTCTCTTCAGCCAACGGTTTAGAAGTTCCCTACGACAAAATTGTTCTTGCGACCGGTTCCTATCCATTTGTGCCATCAATTAAAGGCAAAGACGCTACAGGAACTTTTGTTTACCGGACAATTGACGACCTGGAAGCGATGTCAGATTACGCTAAAAATTGCCGAATTGGTGTAGTAATTGGCGGCGGCTTGTTAGGTCTAGAATGTGCCAATGCTCTGCAAAATATGGGATTAAAGACTCATGTTGTTGAGTTTGCATCGCGGCTGATGCCCGTGCAAGTGGACGAGATGGGCGGTGCAATTCTTCGCAGCAAAATAGAAGAGTTGGGGGTTTCGGTTCATACCAGCAAATCTACCACAGAAATTGTTAGCGAAGATGGCAAAGTTACTAAAATGCTGTTTGCTGATGGTTCGGAATTGGCAACAGATATGATTGTCTTTTCTGCTGGCATTCGCCCCCGCGATGAAATTGCCAGAAGTTGCGGTATAGAAGTAGGAGAACGCGGTGGCATCATCATAAATGATAGCTGCAAAACCTCCGATCCTGACATTTATGCGATCGGAGAATGTGCGCTTTATCAAAATCGCATCTACGGCTTAGTTGCGCCTGGGTATACAATGGCAAGCGTAGCAGCAGATATTTTGAGCCGTGCAGCCGATGGGCGGCAGGATGCCACCGCTACAAGCACTTTTACAGGTGCGGATATGTCTACTAAACTCAAATTATTGGGGGTGGATGTCGCTAGTTTTGGAGATCCTTTTCCCAAGTCTGCCGATACTAAAGAGATTGTTGTAACTGATACCTTCCAAGGCATTTACAAAAAATTAGTTTTAAATCAAGACGGCAGTCTAATTTTAGGCGGAATTCTCGTGGGAGATGCTTCGGCTTACGGCACGTTGCTGCAATTCATGCAAAATGAAATTGCTCTGCCACCGCATCCCGAAGATTTGTTAATGCCACCGCGAGAAGGGGGAGTACCGGCGGGTTTTGGAGTAGACAGTTTGCCTGATTCGGCTCAAATTTGTTCTTGCAATAATGTTACCAAGGGGCAGATTTGTGAAGCGATTCGCGATCGCAATTTAACCGATGTTGCCAGCGTCAAGAAATGCACTCAAGCTGGGACTGGCTGCGGCGGGTGCGTGCCTTTAGTGACGGATATCTTCAAGTCGGAGATGAAAAAAGCTGGGTTCGCAGTCAAAAATAATCTTTGCGAACATTTTGAATATTCTCGTCAAGAATTGTACCATTTAGTGCGTTCTCAAGAGATTAAAACCTTTGAGGAGTTGATTGAAAGACATGGCAAAGGTAAGGGTTGCGAAATTTGCAAGCCGGCTGTTGGTTCGATGTTGGCTTCTACTTGGAATGACCATATTTTAGAGAAGTCTCACGTCGGCTTGCAAGATACGAACGATTACTTTTTGGCCAACATTCAGCGCGATGGTACTTATTCGGTGGTGCCGCGAATACCGGGGGGAGAAATTACTCCCGATAAGCTGATTGTTTTGGGTGAAGTTGCCAGGGATTTTGGACTTTATACTAAGATTACTGGCGGGCAACGGATTGATTTGTTTGGAGCTCGCGTGGATCAATTGCCGCATATTTGGCGTAGGTTGATTGATGCGGGATTTGAGTCGGGACACGCTTACGGTAAGGCTCTGCGTACTGTAAAATCTTGTGTGGGTAGCACTTGGTGCCGCTTTGGGGTGCAGGATTCAACGAGTTTGGCGATCGAGGTTGAATTGCGGTATCGCGGTTTGCGATCGCCCCACAAGCTCAAATCTGCTGTTTCTGGTTGCACTCGCGAATGCGCGGAAGCTCAAAGCAAGGATTTTGGGATAATTGCGACGGAGAATGGTTGGAATTTGTATGTGTGCGGCAACGGTGGCATTAAGCCGCAGCACGCCGTTTTGCTGGCGACTGATATCGATAAGGAAACACTGATTAAGTATATCGATCGATTCTTGGTTTTCTACATCCGCACGGCAGATAGATTGGAACGCACTGCTACTTGGTTGAATAAGCTTGAGGGCGGGATTGAATACTTGAAACAGGTGATAATTGAGGATTCTCTGGGCATTTGTGCTGAATTAGAAGCGCAGATGGAACATTTAGTGAATACTTATCAATGTGAGTGGAAAACGACGATTGAAGATCCACAAAAGGTGCTGCGGTTCCAGCATTTTGTGAATTCCGATTTGCCCGATCCGAGTATTGTTCGTGTTGCGGAACGGGGACAAACGCGGCCTGCTAACGAACATGAAAAGGCTCTGGTTGGAGTTTCGGAATAATCCCTCCCCAGCCCTCCCCTTGAATCAGGGGAGGGAGCAAGATTTAATCTCGCTTAATCTCGTTCCCAGGCTCTGCCTGGGAATGAAGTCCCGGAGGCTCGGCCTCCTAAAACCGTGAGCCAGAGTCTCCTTCAGCGAGGCAGAGCCTCGAAACCTACGTTCCCAGCCGGAGACTGGGAATGAAATTAAAGTAAATTAACAGGAAAAGAAGATGGTTCAATCATTACAAGTTTCCGATACAGTAACAACTTGGGTAGATGTGTGTTCTCTCGATGCGATCGCCCCTTATACTGGAGTTTGTGCTTTAGTTAAAGGCGAACAAGTGGCGATTTTCCGAGTGGGAAACGGAGATGAAGTTTATGCGCTTAGCAATTACGACCCGTTTAGCAAAGCTTTTGTTTTGTCGCGGGGACTTGTGGGCGATCGCAACGGCACTCTCAAAGTTGCTTCTCCCATTTACAAACAAAACTTTAGTCTGACTACCGGGCAATGTCTCGATGATGAAACGGTAAAGATTCCTACTTTTGCGGTTCGGGTTGCAGCCGATCGCGTCCAAGTAGCTATTAGCTAGATTCAGCGGCTTAATTGGTCGAGCGCCATCCGCCAACACCTAACATTTCTCTGGGTGGTGGCGGATTTTGCATTGGGACGCGACCCCGTAGTTGTGGTATAAAATGGAGTTAATCAGCGACCTACTCCAGGAAGGCTCACCAAACTCTAAACTAATACTGGATATGGTTTCGGATTTTGAATGCAAACAAACTTCACGGGCAGGGTATCGGTATGTTGTTAAAAAAACTTGTTTCCGAAAATAATCCCCAGACTGTAGCAGAGTTAATCCATGCCCAACTCAAAATCGGTCAACTGACTTGGGGCGAACTCAAGGCACAAGTTTTCGACCAGCACTGGCGGGACGAATCTTTGCACGAGGTCCTCAGAGAAATTTCAGCCAAGCTCGACAAAGAAACAGCAAGCGAAATTATAGAATATCTCACCGAACAAAACGGTCAACAAGAAAAATTTATTAATTTATTTTTAGCGGCGCAATGCCTGTTAAAAAATAAAAATGATGTTAATAAAAAAACCGAAAAAAAACTGTTAAACGCTTTAAAAAAGTTATCGCAATACGGCACGGGTTTCCTGATTCTTTATCAAAGCGCTCAAGAATTGCAGGAAATTTATCAAATTCGCAATAGATCGATCGCGTCGATCGCCCAAACTTGGAAAAACGACCCGCAAACCCTGCCCTGGCTGAAAATACTCGCTCACTCCACCGACTGTGGCGAAGTCAGAGCCACAGCAGTCGAAGCAATAGCCCGCGGTTGGCCAGACCAGCCAGAAATTTACCTGATGCTCAAAAACCTCGCCCAATCCGATCGAAGCTGGGCAGTGCGATCGACCTGTGTGCGAGAAATGGGTTGTGGTTGGCCAGACACGAGCGATACCTTGTCGCTGCTGAGTGTCCTCGCTCAGTTCGATCAAAGTCCCGCAGTCCGCACCGCAGCAGTCGAACAGTTGGCCTCTCATTGGCCCGATCGCACAGATACCTTACTGCTGCTGAGGAACGCCGCCGAATCCGACGAAAATTTGGGAGTGCGAGTCGCTGCGTGGCAAGAAATAGCCAGAGGTTGGCACAGCGTTTTAGGCACGCCCTCCCTGCTCAAAAACCTTGCCCAGACAGGAAGTTCTATCCTGCGAACAGTAGCGGTGCGGGAGTTGGCAGCGGGCTGGCCTGCCACAGCCGACGTTTGCCTGCTGCTGAAAACCCTAGCCGAATCCGACAGCAGCAAAGAAGTACGGACAGCAGCTTTAGAAGAATTGGCTTCACACTGGCCTGGCGAGCCCGACATTTACCCGCTGCTGAAAACTAAAGCCGAGTCCGACGCGAGTTCGAGCGTCCGACGGGCAGCAGTGCAAGCAATTGCCTCTGGCTGGCCCGCGAACCCCGAAACTCTGACTTTTTTGAAAAATATAGCATTGGGCGATCGCGACGCCGACCTGCGAGAAATAGCCCTAAAACAGATAGCCGCAGGTTGGCCCGACCACCCAGAAACCCTGCCCCTGCTGCAAAAAATAGCTGATTCCGAAGATTACTGGACGGTGCGACAAGTAGTAGTGGAAGCTGTCGCCACACTGCCGTCACCCCGTCTCGAAGTCTTTACTTGGTTGCAAAATCTCGCCGAGTCAGACAGACACCTGAACGTCCGAGAAACTGCCGTGGAAGAGATCGCAAAACGCTGGTCTCACCGGGGCGAGACGCTGCCTTTCCTCAAAAGCCTGGTCGAGTCAGAGCAAGATTCTCACTTGCTGAGCGTGCTGGTGCGGGCGATCGTGCGGGGGTGGCCCGACGACCAGGAAACCTTGCCTTGGCTGAAAATTCAGCTCAATTCTAGCGATGCCCTGGTCCGCCCAGCGGCGGTGCTTGAACTTGCTTACAACTGGCCGGACAACCCTGAAACTTGGATGCTGCTGGAGGCAAAAGCAGAGGGCGATGAGAGTCCGGCTGTCAGGCAAATGGCTTTGCAAAAGTTAGCCCGGGCGCGGACAAATCAGTCTCAAACTTTCGAGTGGCTCAAAAGTAGAGCTCAAAAAGATGAAGATTCGCAGGTGCGGGCGATCGCCCTGGTAGAGTTAATGCGGGGATGGAAAGACGAGCCGGGAATGTTTGAGTTTTTGCGCGATCGGGCTTTGAGCGATGTTGACAATCAAAACGGTTCTTTTCCTTACAATCCCAGATTTACAGCGCTCGAAGCGATTATCGAACATTATCCCGAAAATCCGGGAGTTGTGCCGTTGTTGCGATCGCTCGCAGTTTCCGACGCCGACGAGCAAATCCGGGCCTTAGCGGGTCGCCGGCTACGCAGTCAAGATTGGTAAGATGAAATGTGTTAGCATCGGAATTATTCCTATCTCTATTCTCGACCTCTGCGTGAATCAGCATCAATCCCTTGTCATCTGCGGCTGGATAAATTCTCTTTTTTGACCGCAGATACAGGCAGATAAACACAGATTAACGCAGAGGAATTAGATGGATTCCGGTTTCACCATCTGTGATTGTTGCCTGTTGACTGGACTTTACTATTCCGATGCTACCGGAATTGATATAACTGGAAACAATCCTTTAGGCACTTCAGAAAATTAATCATACCTGCTCTTCCACCCTTGCTAAAGAGTTACCGTGCGATGCTCGCTTTTTAGCGCGGATTAATAAGACTCTGGCGACTTACGAACTGGTGGCAGTTGAGAAACAAGAGGGGCAGATTGCTCAGGCTGTGAATTGTCGCCCGTGGTCAGAGTGAATTGAGCACGGTGGCGACATCTCGGCGTTGTTTGATATCTGCTGCGGTTATCCGGATGATATCAATTCCGCCTGTGCCGGAATGATCTAGCTATGGTTTTTGGCCACCCGTGAAAACAAGTGAGCTCTTTAATCAAAAAAGGTTGCTTAAGAAGAACTTAGCAGCACTGAAATAATATGAATTGTAACAAGGAACTTTCGCGATATATCGAGTTACGACATTAGCTCGTGGCCGAAGCAACATCTTCTGTAATATCAGGTTCGGATAATTAGTTATAATTAAGGGCAGCCGATTCACAGGGAGGCCAAACCCCCTATGCCAAAAAAAG